>JASBVM010000038.1 GCA_029961055.1 Bacillota bacterium | reverse complement strand
GATCGAGCCCCAGATCCTCTACCTGGAGGCGAACGACGAGGTGCTGGTGCGGCGGTACAAGGAGACGCGCCGCCGGCACCCGCTGGCGCCCCACGGGCGGCTGGTGGACGGGCTCAACCGGGAGCGGGAGCGGCTGGCCGGGCTGCGCGCCCAGGCGCGCTGGGTGATCGACACCAGCGAACTGACCCCGCGCCAGCTGCGCCGGCGCATCAACGCCCTCTTCGGCCAGGACGAGAGCCGCCGCCGCATGCTGGTCAACCTCGTCTCCTTCGGTTTCAAGTACGGCCTCCCGCAGGACGCCGACCTGGTCCTCGACGTCCGCTACCTGCCCAACCCCCAGTACGAGGAGTCGCTCCGGCTGCTCCCGGGCAGCGACGATCGGGTGCGCGACTTCCTCTTCGCCCGGGACGAGGTGCGCGAGTTTGTGGAGAAGGCCTCGGACTTCCTCGCCTTCCTGCTGCCGCACTATGCGGGGGAGGGGAAGGAGCAGCTGACCATCGGTGTCGGCTGCACCGGCGGCCAGCACCGCTCGGTGGCGCTGGTCGCCGAGTTGGGGGAGCGGATCCGGAGGCTGGGCTACCCGGTGACGGTGGAGCACCGGGACGTCCAGCGCGCCCTGGAGGAGAACCGCGCCCGCCGGGAGGGCGGGCTGTGACCCGGCCGCTGCCACCGGTGCGGGTGGTGGCCATCGGCGGCGGCACCGGCCTCTCCACGCTCCTCCGGGGGCTGAAGGAGTTCCCGGCCGAGATCACGGCCATCGTCGCGGTCACCGACGACGGCGGCTCCAGCGGCCGGCTCCGGAGCGAGCTGGGCATCCCCGCGGTGGGCGACATCCGCAACTGCCTGGTGGCGCTGGCCGAGGCGGAACCGATCATGTCCGAGCTCTTCCAGCACCGCTTCCGCCGCGGCTCGCTGGCCGGGCACAGCTTCGGCAACCTCCTGATCGCCGCGCTGCACGAGATCCTGGGCGACTTCGGCGCGGCGGTGCGCGAGTCGAGCCGGATCCTGGCCGTGCGGGGGACGGTCCTCCCCTCGACGGAGGAGGACGTGGTGCTCTGCGGCGAGCTGGAGGACGGGCGGCAGGTGCGCGGGGAGCACGAGGTGACCCGGGAGGGGCCGCGCCTGCGGCGCCTCTGGATCGAACCGGCCAGCCGCCCGCCCCGCGAGGCGGTGGAGGCGGTGCTCTCGGCCGACCTGGTGGCGCTGGGCCCGGGCAGCCTCTTCACCAGCATCCTCCCCAACCTGCTGGTGCCGGAGCTGGCGGAGGCGGTCCGCTCCAGCGGAGCCTGGCGGGTGCTGGTGGTCAACGTCATGACCCAGCCGGGCGAGACCGACGGCTTCGACGCGGTGGACCACCTGCGCGCCGTCCGCCAGACCGCGGGCGACGTGGTGGACGCGGTCCTGGTCAACAGCGGGCGCCCCGACCCGGCGGCGCTGGAGCGATACCGGGCCCAGGGGGCGGAGCTGGTCGGCTACGACCTGCGCGCCCTGGCGGCGGAGGGCGTCCGCCCCCGGGTGGCGGACGTGATCCAGCGCGGCGACTGGATCCGGCACGATCCCTGGAAGCTGGGCGGCTGGCTGGTCCGGGAGGCGGCCCGGGCCCGCAGGCGGCGGCCGAGCCGCGAGGCGTGAGCCGTGGGGGGCGATTCCTTCGCGGGCGCCACCCGGGATGAGCTGGCCCGCCGGCCGCCGGGCCGGCCGGCGGAGCGGAAGGCCGAGCTGGCCGGCCTGGCCGCCGGTTGCGCGCTTCCCGGTGCGGGCGGGCGGACGCTCTTCCTGACCGGGCACGCCGCCGTCGCGCGGCGCATCCTGGTCCTCCTCCGCTCCAAGGCGGAGGGGGAGCGGGAGCGACCGGTGGCGGTGGCGGTGGAGCGCTTCCGCCGGCTGGGCGGAGGGCGCCTCTACCGGCTGGAGGTGGGCGGCGGGCCGCTGCCCGGCAGCCCGGGGAGGCGGCTGCCGCGCCGGCAGGTGAGGACGGCGGCGGCGCGCCGCGCCTTCCTGCGGGGGCTCTGGCTGGGCTGCGGCTCGCTCAGCCGGCCGGGCGCCCAGCACCACCTGGAGTTCCGCCTCCGCCACCAAGAGCAGGTGGAGCTGGTGCGGAGCCTCCTGGAGGAGGAAGGCCTGCGCCCCGCGGTGGCGCGCCGGCGGAACATCGCGGTGGTCTACCTGAAGGAGGCCGAGAGCATCGTCCACCTCCTCCGCCTGATCGGCGCCAACGAGGCGCTCCTCCGCTGGGAGGAGGCGATGGTCGTCCGCCAGATGCGGGGCGAGGTGAACCGCCTGGTCAACGCCGAGACCGCCAACCTGACCAAGGCGGTGGAGGCGGGCCTCCGCCAGGCGGCCGCCATCCGGCGGCTCCAGGAAGCGGGGCTCCTCCGCGCCCTGCCCCCGCGCACCCGCCGCCTGGCGCGCCTCCGCCTCCAGCATCCGGACCTGAGCCTGCGGGAGCTGGGCGCCCGGCTTCAGCCGCCCATGGACAAATCCGCCGTGGGCCGCCAGATGCAGCGGCTGGAGCGGATGGCGCGGCGGGCCGCCGCCGTCCGGGCCGCGGACGATACGTTACAATGAGCGCGAACGTGGAAGTCGCCTCGCACGGCGGGAGCGCTGTCCTGGGAGGAGTCCTACCATGCTCGAATCGTTGCCACCGCATGCCGGCGAGCTGGCGGTCGCTTCCGCCGAGGCCTCCGGCCTGGTCCAGGCCGAGCTGCGGGCGGTGGAGGAGGCCATCGCGGCCGAGCTGACCAGCGACCGGCCCTACCTGACCGAGATGGCGCTCCACCTGGCCTCCGGCGGCGGCAAGCGCCTGCGGCCGACGCTCGTCCTCCTGACGGGCCGGCTCCTGGGCGCGGAGCCGGAGCAGCTGGTGCCGGCGGCGGCGGCGGTGGAGATCCTGCACATGGCCACCCTGGTCCACGACGACACCATCGACCGCGCCGAGCTCCGCCGCGGCGTCGCCACCGTCAACGCCCGCTGGGGCGACGCGGTGGCCATCCTGGTGGGCGACTTCCTCTTCGCGCGCTCCTTCGTCCTCTTCGCCCGGACGGGCCGGAACGAGGTGGTCCGGCGGATGGCCGACGTGGTCCACGCCATGTCGGTGGGCGAGCTGGACCAGCAGCGCCATGCCTTCGACACGAGCAGCGGCGAGGAAGCCTACGCCGATCGGATCGCCCGCAAGACGGCCGAGTTCATCGCCGCCTGCTGCGGCCTGGGGGCGCGCCTCGCCGGGGCCGCCGAGGCGGAGGTGGCGGCCGCCGAGCGGTACGGCCACGAGATCGGCCTGGGCTACCAGATGGTGGACGACCTCCTGGACCTGAGCGGCTCGGCCCGCCGCATCGGCAAACCGGTAGGAAGTGACCTCCGGGAGGGGCTGCTCACCCTTCCCGTTCTCTGGGCGCTCCGCCACTCGCCCCACGCGGACGAGCTGCGCGCCATGATCGAGGAACGCCGTCTGGGCGACGAGGAGTTGGGCGCGATCCGCCAGTGGGTCGAGGAGTGCGGCGGGCTGGAGGAGACGCGGCGCCGGGCGGAGGCGCACACGGCCCAGGCCCGCGAGGCGCTGCGCCAGCTGCCGGCCGGTTCCTATCGCGACGCGCTGGATCGCCTGGCTCTGGAGCTGGTGCATAGGACGTACTGAGCGCAGGAGGCGGGGCTATGGCACAGAGCCGGATCCCGGAAGTGACGGTGCACCGGCTTCCCATCTACTTGCGAGCGGTGGAGGCCATGCGCAGGCAGGGCGTCCAGACCGTCTCCTCCCAGGAGATCGCCCGCGTCACAGGCTTCTCCTCGGAACAGATCCGGAAGGACCTGGCCTATTTCGGCGCCTTCGGGGTGCGCGGCGTCGGCTACGAGACCGAGCACCTGGCCTGGGCCATCGCCAGCATCCTCGGCCTGACCGAGCCGGTGCCGGTCGCCCTGGTGGGCGTCGGTCACCTGGGTTCCGCGCTGGTCCGGCACAACGCCACCCAACCCACCCCCATGCGCATCCGCCTGCTCTTCGACGCCGACCCGCAGAAGGTCGGCCAGGAGGTGGGCGGCCTGCCCATCCGGCCGGTTCGCACCCTTCCGGACGCCCTGCGCAAGGAAGGGGTCGACGTGGCCATCGTGGCGGTCCCCCCTGAATCCGCCCAGGCGGTGACCGATCTCCTGGTCACAGGGGGTGTGCGGGCCATCCTCAACTTCGCCGCCGTGACGGTCCGCGTGCCGCCCCAGGTCTATGTCCAGAACGTCGACCTCAACCTGGCCCTGGAGACCCTGGCCTACTACCGGCACCACGCGGCGGTCCCGGGCGGGCCGGCGCTGCTGGCGACGCAGGAGATGGACGGAGGGAAGTGAACGAGTGCCCATCAGCGTCGACCTGCTCGGACTCCTCGGGAACACCCCCTGGGATTGGCTGCGCAACCTCCTGGACGTCTTGATCGTCACGTTCATCATTTATCGCCTGATCCTCCTCATCCGCGGGACGCGGGCACTCCTCCTGGTGCAGGGACTGCTGGTGCTCTTCCTGGCGGGGGTGGTCAGCCGCTGGCTGGATCTCCGCGCCACCGCCTGGCTCCTCAACCAGGCGCTGCTGCCCATCCTGGTGGCGCTGCCCATCGTCTTCCAGCCGGAGCTCCGCCGCGCCCTGGAGGAAGTGGGCTCGCCGCGGGTGCTGGCGGTCCCCGCCGCCCCCGAGGAGGACGTCCACCACATGATCCACGAGGTGGGGCGGGCGGTGGCCATCCTGTCGCGCCAGAAGATCGGCGCCCTGATCGTCATCGAGCGGCAGGCGGGCCTGGAGGACGTGGCCGAGAGCGGCATCCGCATCGACGGCCGCGTCAGCGCCGAGTTTCTGGTCAACACCTTCATCCCCAACACGCCGCTCCACGACGGGGCGGTCCTGATCCGCGGGGCGCGGGTGGTGGCGGCCGCCTGCTTCCTGCCGCTGACCGAGGCGCGCGAGCTCTCCGTCGAGCTGGGGAGCCGCCACCGGGCGGCGCTGGGCATCACCGAGCACTCCGACGCGCTGGCGGTGGTGGTCTCCGAGGAGACCGGCTCCGTCACCCTGGCCGACGGTGGCAAGCTGGTCCGGAACCTGAGCCAGAGCGACCTCGAGGAGCTCCTCGCCCGCCTCCTGCCCGCCCAGGAGAGCGGGCAGTGGGGCGTCACGCTCCCCTGGGCGCGCCGGAACGGGCAGGCCGCGGCCCACCGCGGGGCCAGGGACGCGGCGCCCTCGCGGAAGGGGGGCGAGCGGCCGTGATGCGCCGCCTCCTCGCCGACAACCGGGCGGTCTGGGCCGTCGCCTTCGTCGTGGCGCTCCTCCTCTGGGGCTTCGCCGCCCGGAACCCCACGCAGCAGCAGAACCTGGCCAGCGCGCCGGTGGAGCTGGTCCACCTTCCTGCCGACCTCGTCGCCACCGACGTCAGTCCGGACCGCGTCACCGTCACCCTGGCCGGGACCGGGCTGACCAGCCCGGAGGTGGTCGGGCTCAAGGCGCGGGTGGACATGAGCGGCGCGCGACCGGGCAGCCGGTCGTACGCTGTGTCGGAGGTCCCCGTCCCGCGCGGGATCAGCCTGGTCGGCATCTTCCCCGACCACGTCCGCGTCACGCTGGAACGCCGGGAGACGAGGACGCTGCCGGTCCACGTGGTCACCATCGGCGAGCCGGCGCAGGGGATGGCGGTCGCCGGCAGCACGGCCACCCCGGCCCGGGTGCAGGTGGAGGGGCCCTCCAGCCGGATCTGGCGGATCTCCACCGTGGAGGTGCGGGTGGACGTGGCCGGGGCGCGGGCGGACCTCCGCCAGGGAGCCGTCCCGGTGGCGCTGGACGCCTCGGGGCTGGAGGTGCACGGCGTCCGCTTCCACCCCGACCAGGTGACGGTCGACGTGGCCGTGGGCGAGCGCCCGGCGACGCGCACGCTGCCGGTGCAGGCGGTGGTGACGGGGAAGCCGGCGGACGGCTACGTCGTCGCGGGCAGCAGCGTCCACCCGGCGCAGGTGACGGTGAGCGGCGACGAGGCGGTGCTCTCCGGCCTCCAGGTGCTGGAGACCGCGCCGGTGGACGTGACCGGCGCCCGCTCCGACCTGACGCAGCGGGTGGCGCTGCGGCTGCCGCCCGGGGTGACGGCCCAGGACGTCCAGGCGGTGCAGGTGACGGTTGCCATCCGCCCCAAGCCGTAGAGTTCGGCTATAGTGAACGTTGTCTGAGTGCTGCCTTGCAGGAGGCCTCCGAGTTGTCGCGACTCTTCGGCACCGATGGGGTCAGAGGGCTGGCCAACCGGGAGCTGACGCCGGAGCTGGCCTTCCGCCTGGGAAGGGCGGCGGGCGCGGTCCTGGAGCGGGAGGGCAGGGCCCGCTTCCTGGTGGGAGCGGATCCGCGCCGCTCCAGCGGGATGCTGGAGGCGGCGCTGGTCGCCGGCCTCGCCTCGGTGGGGGCGGACGTGGAGCGGCTGGGCGTGGTCACCACGCCCGGGGTCGCCTTCCTGGTCCGGAAGACGGCGGCCAGCGCGGCGGCCATGGTCTCCGCGTCGCACAACCCGGCCGAGTACAACGGCATCAAATTCTTCTCCGCGGAGGGGTTCAAGCTTCCCGACCAGCTGGAGGACGAGATCGAGGCGCTGCTGGGCGAGGAGCGGCAGGCGGGGCTGCCGCGACCCGAGGGCGCCGCTCTGGGGGGCGTGACCCAGCGGGAGGAGCTGGCCGAGGAGTACATCCGCTTCCTGGCGGGCAGCGTCCCCGAGGGGGCGCTGGCCGGGCTCCGCCTGGTGGTCGACTGCGCCAACGGCGCCGCCAGCCGGATCGCGCCCGAGGCCCTGCGCCGGCTGGGGGCGCGGGTGACCGTCCTCCACGCCGAGCCGGACGGTCTCAACATCAACGCCGGCTGCGGCTCGCTCCACCCCGAGGGGCTGGCGCGGGCGGTGCGGGAGGCGGGGGCGGAGGCGGGCCTCGCCTTCGACGGGGACGCCGACCGCTGCATCGCCGTGGACGAGAGGGGCCAGGTGCTGGACGGCGACCAGATCCTGGCCATCCTGGCCGCCGACCGGCAGTCCCGCGGGCGGCTGGCCGGCGACACGGTGGTGGGCACGGTGATGACCAACCTGGGGCTGGAGCTGGCGCTGGGCGAGATGGGGCTCCGGCTCCTGCGCGCGAAGGTGGGCGACCGCTACGTGCTGGAGGCGATGCTCCGCCACGGCTACGTCCTGGGCGGCGAGCCCTCGGGGCACGTCATCCTGCGCGACCTGCACACCACCGGCGACGGAATCCTCACCGGTATCCAGATGCTGGCCGCCGCGCGTAGAATGGGCGCGAAGCTCTCGGAGCTGGGCGGGCGGGTGAGGAAGCTGCCGCAGGTGCAGCTGAACGTGCCCGCGCCCGAGCGCGACGGCCTCGAGAGCAATCCGCGCATCGCCGCCGCCCGGGCCGAGGTCGAGCAGGCCCTGGCCGGTCACGGCCGGCTGGTCCTCCGGCCCAGCGGGACCGAGCCGCTGGTGCGGGTGATGGTGGAGGCGGAGGACGAGGAGAAGGCCCGCGCCGCCGCCCAGCGGCTGGCACGCGTGGTCGAGGCCGAACTGGGGAGGAGGTGAGGAGCGGGCGCGGGCGAGCGTCCGGTACGACGGGCGGAGCAGGCAGGGCGAAACGGTCCGGGAAGCCGGGCGGAAGAGAGGGTGCAAGCGCCGGAACTCGCCGCCGGCCGCCGCCGTGGCGGCGGGGCGAGTCGACGAGGCGGGGGCTGATCGAAAGGTTCGGCGGATGGTCCCCCGGCCGCTCACGGTCGTCAGGCTCTCCACAAACCCCGCGGGCGACCGCGGGAACAAAGGGGGAGCCGCGTGGGGTCCTCTTCCCGGGCGTCGAGGGCGCGGCAATCCCGGGTTCGGGCTTGGCGCGCCCCGGCTACGCCTCCTCTCCGTCCCATCCTGGCTGCAGGACCGGGAGGGACGATACAAGACCATGTGTGGAATCGTCGGCTACGTGGGCGAGCGCCGCGCCGACCAGGTCCTCCTGGACGGGCTGCGGCGCCTGGAGTACCGCGGCTACGACTCGGCGGGCATCGCCGTCAACCCCGACCATCGCGTCGAGGTGCGCAAGGTGGCCGGCCGGCTGGAGAAGCTGGCGCGGCTGATGGAGGAGGAGCCCCTCCACCCGGCTACGGTGGGCATCGGCCACACGCGCTGGGCCACCCACGGGCGTCCCACCTTCGAGAACGCCCACCCGCACACGGACGAGAAAGGGCACTGGCTGGTCGTCCACAACGGCATCCTGGAGAACTTCAGCCAGCTCCGCCGGGAGCTGGAGGCCCGGGGCCACCGCTTCCGCACCCAGACGGACTCCGAGGTGGTCCCCCACCTCCTGGAGGAGCTCTACCGCGGCGACCTGCTGGAGGCCGTCCGTCAGGCGGTCCTCCGCCTCCGCGGCTCCTTCGCCCTGGCGGTGATGCACGACGCGGAGCCCGAACGCCTGGTGGCGGTCCGGCAGGAGAGCCCGCTGATCATCGGCCTCGGGCGCGACGAGAACCTGATCGCCTCCGACATCCAGGCGGTCCTTCCTTACACCCGCGAGGCGCTGGTGCTGGAGAACGGCGAGATGGCCGAGGTCCGGCGCGACGGCGTGCGGGTGATCCGTTTCGACGGGAGCCCGGTGGAGCGCGAGCCCATGCACATCGCCTGGAGCGTGGAGGAGTCCGAGCGCGGCGGCTACCCGCACTTCATGCTGAAGGAGATCATGGAGCAGCCGGAGGCCCTGCGGGAGACGCTCCGCGGCCGCATCGACCCCGAGGCGGGCGAGCTGGACTGGGAGGGGCTGGGGCTCGACCGCGAGCGGCTGGCCCGCGTCCGGCGCGTGGCCGTCGTCGCCTGCGGCACCGCCTTCCACGCCGGCCTGACCGCCCGGGAGCTGATCGAGCGCTGGGCGCGCATCCCGGTGGAGGCGGAGGTGGCCTCGGAGTTCCGCTACCGGCGGCCGCTGATCGGTCCGGATACGCTGGCGCTGGCCATCAGCCAGTCCGGCGAGACGTCGGACACCCTGGCGGGGCTGCGGCTGGCGCGGGAACTGGGCGCCACCGTGCTCGGCGTCTGCAACGTGATGGGCTCCTCGGTGGACCGGGAGTCCGACCTGCGCCTCTACACCCGGGCGGGTCCCGAGATCGCGGTCGCCTCGACCAAGGCGTACACCACGCAGCTCCTCAGCGTTACGCTCCTGGCCGTCGCCCTGGCCGAGTCGCACGGGGAGATGCCCGCCGAGGAGCGGCGGCGGCTGATCCGGGCGCTGGACCGGATCCCTGAGAGGGCGCGCGAGGCCCTGGCGCTCTCGCCGCGGCTCCAGGCGCTGGCGCAGGAAGCGACCGGCTGGAGCGACGTCTTCTTCCTGGGCCGCGGTCTGGACGTGGCGGTGTCCATGGAGGGCGCGCTCAAGCTGAAGGAGATCTCCTACCTGCACGCCGAGGCCTACCCGGCCGGCGAGCTGAAGCACGGGACGCTGGCGCTGATCAGCGACGGCGTTCCGGTCTTCGCCGTCCTCACCCAGCCCGAGGTGGCGGAGAAGATGATCTCCAACCTGCTGGAGGTGAAGGCGCGGGGCGGCCGCATCTTCGTCGTCGCCCCCGCGTCGCTGCGCGAGGAAGTGGAACCCGTCGGCGAGCTGCTTCCTCTCCCCGAGAGCGAACCCGAGCTGATGCCGATCCTGGCCGCGATCCCGCTCCAGCTCTTCGCCTACCACGCGGCGGTGGCGCGCGGCAACGACGTCGACAAGCCGCGGAACCTGGCCAAGTCGGTGACGGTGGAGTAGAGGGCCCGGCACGATGATGGCGCGCGAGGCGCGAGGGGGTCCCGAAAGGTCATGGCCGGGAGTGGCACCATGATGGCACTTTTGCCAGCATGATGCCACTTCGGTGCCACTTCGAGCCAAGGCTGCCGGGAGACCCTGTCGGCGCGGCCGGGACGATGGACACCCTGGCGACGCGTCCGGGAGAGGTCCCCACCCCGCGGCTCGACCGCAGGGCGGGGACCTCGTCCTCACCTCAACCGGCCTCGCCGGACCGGAAGTAGACCACCAGGTCGGTGGGGAGCGGCTCGGCGCCGAGCTGGCGCAGCATGGCCGCCACCTGGCCGCGATGGTAGGCCGAGTGGTGGGAGATGTGGAGCGCCACCTGCCATGCGGGCTGGGTGTAGGTCTCGCCCTCGGTCGTCCGGTAGGTGAGGGGGGCGGCGAGCTGGGCGTCGTCGGCGGTCGCCAGGGCGGCGCCCAGATCGCTCCAGACCTCCTCCCACGCCCGGGCCAGCTCCTCGGGGCGGGACAGCCCGGCCAGGTGCGCGTAGCTGGAGGGCGAGCGGCCGCGGAGGCGCTCGCCCCAGAGCCATTCGACGGCGCAGATGTGCGCCAGGGTGGCGCCCACCGAGCGCAGGCTCGTGCCCAGGTCGCGCTGGTAGGCCTCGAGCGGCAGCTTCCTCGCCGCTTCGAGGGTGCGCCGGTCCGCCCATTCCGTGTATCGCCAGAGCTGCCGCAGATCCTCGACGCGCATGGGGACGCCTCCTCCGTCGGGCTAGCGGGCCAGCGCCTGGACCAGCGCCGGCACCCACGGGCTGCCCAGGCCCGTCGCCTCGTCCCAGCCGTTTCGCACCTGGAGGCTCGAATCCTGGCCGAAGCCGACCACGTAGGTGTTGCCGGTGGCCGCCCCGGTGAAGGTGACGCTCAGGCCGGAGGTGTCCCGCGGCGTCACGTCGCGGAGGGAGGTGCTCCCCGCCAGGGGGTACAGGAGCGGCGCCGCCTGGCCGAGGCGGCGGCCGGCGGCCTGATCGGCCAGCGCCATCACGCCCGAGAAGAGCGGGCAGCTGAGGCTGGTGCCGCCGTAGACGTAGTAGGTCCCGGCGATGTTGACGGGGACGCCGGTGTAGGGGTCGGCGTCCATGGAGACGTCGGGCACCGCCCGCATCCCCTGGCTGAGCGAGCGGGGAACCGTCTGCCAGGACGGCTGGGGGAAGATGTGGCTCACCCCGCCGCCGCCCCCGAAGACGAAGCCCCAGTCGAAGGGCTGGCCGCCCGGGGTCCAGCCGCGGATCGTCGTCCCCCACGAGGTCTCGAAGCCGAAGAGGTTCTGCGGGTCGAGGAAGAGGCTGGTCCCGCCGACGCTGGTCACGTAGGGGGAGGTGGTGGGCCAGTCGGCGGAGGGGACGCCCAGGTTGATCACCTCGTCGCCCGAGTCGCCCGAGGAGTTCTGGATGCTGATCCCCTGCGCCGCCGCCTCCATGAAGATCCGCTCGTCGGCGCGGGCGGTGGCCGGGCTCATGAAGTACTCGGGCAGGCCCCAGCTGAGGGAGATCACGTCGCCGAGGTCGTGGACCACCGCCCAGTTGACGGCCTCGTCCAGGTCGCGCTGGTTGTTGGGGCTGGCCAGGAGGACGAGCTTCGCCCCTGGTGCCATGGCGTGCGCCCACTGCAGGTCGAGGCCGATCTCGGCCGCCCAGCCCTGCTGGTTGGCGAAGTGGGGGTTCTGCGGCGGCAGGTGGGCGGTGCCGAAGGGCTGGATCACCTGCAGGTCGGCGGGCGGGAGACCGTAGCGACGGCTGAAGTCCGCCAGGTCCTGGGCGGCGGTGGCCGAGCCGTAGGCGTCGACGATGACGATGGTGGTGCCGGTGCCGTCGTAGGGTATCCGGTCGACGCCGTAGCCGTGCCGGAGCTGGGCCGGCTCGTAGTGGCAGGGCCGGTCGGTGATGCCCTGGCTGCCGCAGGGGATGCTGTCGGCCAGCGTCGGCTGGTCGGCGGGCTGCGCCACCTGCGGCTGGTAATAGGGGGCGTCGTCCAGGCCGCTGACCGCGTCGACGATGCCGGCGAGGGCGGCAGGGACGGCGGGATCCTGGGAGTTGGCGCGGAAGATCACGTCGGTGTAGGTCGTCCCGCCCACCCGGACCCGGGGCAGCTGGTACCGGTCGAGCCGGAGATGGAAGGCCTGCTCCACCTGGGCGACGCTTCCCTCCGCCTTGACGTAGAGGCGGTTGGGGACGGTCCGGACGATCCGGAAGCCCTGGCCGGTCAGCCAGTCCTGCACCGCCTGGTAGTCGGCGGCGCTGGGCCCGTACTGCTGCATGAACGCATCGAAGCCGAGGTGCGCCCCGCCGCCCTGGGCCAGCAGCCTCCGCAGCTGCGCCTCGTTCCGGAAGCGGAGCCAGAGGCTGAACTGGACGGTCTCACCGGCGTCGGCCGGGCCGAGGCGGGTGGCCTTCGTCACCCACCCGGGTACGTTGCCGGAGAGGCGGACGCTGGAGGGCGGGGCGGCCGTCGCCGTCCCGGCGGCGCCGGCCGCCGGCGCCGCCAGCGCCAGGGCCAGGAGAAGGGCGAAGACCCATCGGAGTCGGCGTGCGCTGCGCAGATGCACGATGGAACACCTCCCAGGGGCGGAGCGTTGCCCTAGGGGATTCGGTGGACGGGCGGGCTATCCTGGTGGGGCGGCCCAACCCGAAGACGGAGGCGGGGCGAACATCGTCCCTCGCCGTCGAGGAAGGGCGAATCCGGCGGGGCAGGGAAAGGCCGGAGAGCAGGGGGAGGGAGCGGAGCGATGCGTGGAGCGATGAGCGGGGAGGGGTACCGGGTCGAGCGCTTCCTGGTGCGGAGCCGCGCCCTGGAGGGGAACCCGCTGGGCGATCCCGTGGAGCGGGAGGTGCTCCTGCTGGTGCCGCCCGGCGCCCGGCCCGGGGAGGCGCTCCCCCACGTCTGGATGCTGGCGGGCTTCGGGGGGACCGGCCGCTCCTTCCTCAACTTCGAACCCTGGGCCGAGAGCCTGCCGGAGCGGGTCGACCGGCTCTACCGGGAGGGCCGGATCGGGCCGATGCTCTTCGCCCTCCCGGACACCTTCACCGCGCTCGGCGGCAACCAGCACGTCGACTCCGAGGGGGTCGGGAGGTACGCCCGCTTCCTCTGGGAGGAAGCGCGGCCCGCGGTGGAGGCGCGCTACCCCGCCCGCGGCCGCGCCGTGGCCGGGAAGTCGTCCGGCGGCTACGGCGCGCTGGTCAACGCCATGCGCCACCCCGGCCTCTTCGACGCCTGCGTCGCCCACTCGGCGGACATGGCCTTCGAGCTCTGCTACTGGCCCGACCTGGGCGACCTCCTGCGCGAGGCGGAGCGCGCGGGCGGCCTCCGGGCCTTCCGGGAGCAGCTGCTGGGCCGGCGCTGGCTCCACCTGACGGGGTCGCTCCGCTCGGCCGTCAATCTCTACGCCATGGCGCTCACCTACGCGCCCGACCCGGCGGCGCCGGGCGGAACGCGCCTGCCCGTCGACCCCGAGACCGGCTCCCTGGACGAGGAAGTCTGGCAGCGCTGGCTGGAGCACGACCCGGTCCGGATGGCGCTCCGCCCGGAGGCGCAGGAGGCGCTCCGGCGGCTGCAGCTCCTCTTCTTCGACTGCGGCACCCAGGACGAGTTCAACCTGCTCTACGGGGCGCGGCGGCTGCACCGCCTGCTGGAGGCGGCGGGCGTCGCCCACACCTTTGAGACCTTTCCCGACGGGCACGCGGGGGTCGGCTACCGCTGGGACCGGTCGCTGCCCCTGATCTGGAAGGTCTTCGACCGGGGCTGACGCCCCCGCCCCCGCCGCCGGACGCAGGCGCCCCCCGGAGGCGCGCCTCCCGAGCGGCTACGCCTCCCCTCCGGCTCCGGTCCGGGCGCGCACCCCCTCCGCCAGGCCGGCGAAGACCGGGTCGACGTCCAGGTTGGCGCCGCAGAGGAGGAGGAAGGCCCCGCCCTCTCCCGCGGACGGCGCGCTCCCCCTCTGCACCTCGCGCTCGAAGCCGGCGAGGGCGGCTGCCCCGGCCGGTTCGACCAGGAGGTTGGTCTCCTGCCAGAGGCGTTCCATGGCCGCCAGCAGCTCGGCGTCGCTGACCGTCACCATCCGGTCGACGAAGCGCGCGACGTTCTCCAGGGTGGAGGCGCTGACCGCGCGGGGCGCCAGGGTGCCGGCGATGGTCCGCACCCGCGGGAGCGGCTCCGGGCGCCCGACCTGGAGGGCGTGCGACATGGAGGCGGCACCCTCGGGTTCCACCCCCACCACCGCCGCCGCCGGCCGGAGCGCCTTGACCGCCCGGGCTACGCCGCTGATCAGGCCGCCGCCACCGACGGCCACGTAGAAGGTGGGAGCCTCCGGCCAGGGCCACTCCTCCAGCATCTCCAGCCCCAGCGTCCCCTGCCCGGCCTGGACCGCCGGGTCGTCGAAGGGGTGGACCAGCAGCCGGTCCCCGGCCCGCTCCTGGACGTAGGCCCAGCCGTCGTCCCAGGTGGCGCCGTGGCGGACCACCTCCGCGCCGTAGGCGCGGAGCTTCGCCTCGGTCGAGGCGGGGGCGGACTCCGTGATCACCACCAGGGCGGAGAGGCCCAGGCGCCGGGCGGCCCAGGCCACCGCCAGACCGTGGTTGCCGCCGCTGGCGGTGGCCACGCCCTGGCGCAGGCGGTCGCGCGACGCGCTCAGAAGGGCGTTGAAGGCGCCCCGCACCTTGAAGGAGCCGGTCCGCTGGAGGTGCTCCAGCTTGAGGAGAAGGTGGGGTGCGGCCTCCGCCTCGCCGGCCGGCGACCACCGGAGCACGGGCGTCCGGCGCACGAAGGGGCGGATCCGTTCCGCGGCGGCACGGATCTCGTCCAGCGTGGGGCGCGCTGCGGGAGCGGCCCCGGGGGCTCCGTCCCGGCGCTCTTCCTTGGGGGTCTCCGTTTTTGGACGCCTCCTCTCGCGGTTGCACGCAGCTGTGACGATTTCGACACCCGGCCCGGCCGGCCTTCCGGGGCAGGCGGGCTGCGGTCGGACCTGGGCCTCTTCGCTGCGGTTTCCGAACTCAGTTGAACAGAAGTACAGCGCTCATGGCCGCGGCCTGGCCTCTGGCGGCGAACTCGAAACTCCCGGATCCCCCGAACCGCCGCGAGGTCGCCGGCCGCCCGGGCCGTCAGGAGAGCACCCCGGACACGCTTCTCCTCGTCCGCGGAAGCCGTCTCCATCCGCGTCGCCTGCCTTTTCCCGCGAAGACGACAGGCGACGCCGCCATCGTTCGGTCGCTTTTCGCTTGCGAGGCTCGCCCTGCCGTCTCCCGCGGGGACGGGCCCCCGAAGCGGCCCCCCGGATCGGGAGGTGATCGACGATCGGACGTTCCTGGAACGCGGCGGCAGCGTCGTGCGGGTGGATGTCGACGTCTCGGGATGCGGGCTTGTGCGGCTCTCCGACGGCGAGGTGCCGTGGACCACGACCGGCGACCACCGGGGAGGTGCGGCGTTCAACAAGCTTCTCGCCCAGGCACTCGCGCCCCCGCTGCAGGAGTTCTATGGAAGCCGGCCACGGACGGACGCGCCAGGCGGCGGCTGATCCGGGTATCGCCGGGGGCCTCTTCGGCCTCGCCGGCGGCGCCGCCAGGATGGATCCGGCCATCCCCCCATCCTTCCCGGCGCAGCGGGCTAGCGCCAGAAGGCACCGGTCCCCGGCGGCTCGATCATGGTATGGGTCCCCGGGGCGGTGATGACCAGCCTCTCCCATCCCTGAGACGACTTGAAATACACTTGGCCGCCGAAGACCACGGGCTCGCCGAAGACGTCCTTGAAGAGGTAGCGTTTCTGCTGCAGCGGGAAGTAGAGATCGACCAGGCCCGCGCTGTAGTCGATCGTGTAGACCATGCCCACCACCGGCGGATGCTCCCGCCCCTCGACCCTCCACGAGCGGATCTTGCGCGGCGGGTCGAGGCTCTCGAGCGTGCAGGTCGTCGCCCCGGGCTCGCCCGGCGGGCCGGAGGCGATCGACGAGACGACCACCTGGCCGTCGCCCGCGGCCTCCAGCCGCTGACCGTCCAGGGGGCCCACCGGCGAGAAGCGCGTCCCGTCCCACTTCTCGAGGAGACCGTCCCGGTCGCGGATGAGGAAGAGGTTTCCATCCAGGTCATTTAGGATGTCCCGGGCCTTGTCGACCTCTGCGAACCGCCGCATCACCTCCGCCGGCGCGGGCCTTCCGTGCCCGTCGACGAGCCCCCAGGCCAGGAAGGGTCCCGGCTCGGTCCACTGCACCGCGCGCCAGTACACCCACTCGCCGGTCCAGGCCGCGGTCGACAGGATCGGCGCCTCCATCCTGCGCTGGAAGACGACGGCCGTCCCTCCGTCCTCCACGGAGACCAGCAGGACCTGCTTGACCGGCCCGCCGTTGCAGACCAGAACCAGATGTCCGGGGATGACCGCGGTGATGTCCGGCCGGGCGCCACACGGGACGCTGGTCAGGGTGGTGGGGTCCTCCCCCGTCAGCGAGCCCTTCACCACCCGGTAGGGGGAGGTGGCGCTGACGGTGTACATGGCCTCGCCGAGATAGGCCCGGTAGCTGTTCGGAATGCCCTGGACGCGTTCCAGCCGGTACGGGCGAGGCGATGCCGCCCTCGGCGACGACCCCTTCTGCGTTGCGACGCTACGCTCGGGCGACCGTCCGCTGCACGACGCCGACAGCACCATCACGACGAGAAGCGCGAGCGCGCCTGCGGAGAGCAGCGGCTTGCATCTCACCTGGTGCTCCCTCCCCCCGCCCGTCCGGTTCATCCGGGTCCGAACCAGCCGCCGGCCCCCCTCCGGGTGCAGGCGTCGGAGGCGCGCACCCCGACTTCTCCCGAAAGCCGATCCGCTCCAGATGTTACCACCGCTTCCCGGGCCGGCGCACCCGTGGCCCGGGGCATCCGGCCCCGGACCCGCCTCAGAGCTCATGCAGGTCACGGGCGTCCTGCGCGCCCGGCCCGCGCTGCCTCTCCGGCCAGATGACCGCGGCCGCGGCCACGCCGAGCCCCGCGGCACCCAGCCAGAGGCCGGCCGGCCCCGCCAGCGCCAGGAGCGCACCCCCAAAGGCCGGTCCCAGGGCGGAGCCGGCCCCGGCCAGAAGGTTCCCCGCCGCCTGGTAGCGGGCCCCCTGGCCCGGCGGCGCCAGGGAGGCGTACTCGGCCGGCGGGAGCGGCGAGTAGACGATCTCCCCCAGCGTGATCACGGCGAAGGCGACGAAGTAGGCCCACGGCGCCTCCGCCCGCCAGATGACCAGCATGCCCAAGGCGTACGCCAGCGCGGCCAGGCTCATGCGCGGCCTGCGCCCCACGTCGCGCCCCAGGCGCGTGACCGGCACCTGGAGGAGCGCGATCATCGACCCGTTCAGCGTCCAGAGGAAGCCATACCACCCGACGGAGGCGTACCGCCGCCCCAGCTCCGCCGGCAGCGTCGACCCCAGCTGGCTGTAGACCATGGAGACCAGCGCGCCGCCCAGCGCCACACGCCAGAAGGCCGCGGCGCCCGGGGGCGGGAGGGAGAGGAGCTCCGCCAGCGCCCCGGTGGCTCGATGGGGGGCGCCGGGAGCGGCGCGGGGTCCGGCTTCCTCGCGCAGGCCGGGGACGCCCAGCGCGATCAGCGTCGCGAAGAGCAGGAAGGTGACGCCGTCGATCCAGAAGATGAGGTGGAAGTCGCGCTCGATCACCAGGGCGCCGACCATGGGCCCGATGGCGAAGCCGGCGTTGCTGGCCAGGTTGAGGTAGGAGAAGGCTTCCTCCCGCCGCTCGGGGCGCGCGAGGAGCGCGGCGCCGTGGACCAGGGCGGGGAAGCTCCCCCAGACGAAGAGCGCCTGGAGCGTGTAGGCGGTGACGAAGCCGGCGATGGTGCTCGCCTGCCCCGCCACCATGACCGACAGGCCCGCACCGGCGAGGCCGGCCACGGCGACGGGTTTGAAGCCGAAGCGGTCGGCCAGGTAGCCGCCGGGGAGGCGCCCCAGCAGCGAGCCCGCCGAGGCCACGCTCATGGCGAGGCCCACCTGGGAAGGCGACAGGTGGTGGAAGCGGGCCAGGTAGAGCGCCAGGAAGGGCCAAAAGAACCCGTCGCCCAGCGCGCTCAGGAAGCGCCCGGCGACGAGCATCCCGAGTCCTCGACGAATGGTGGCCACCGCCTCAGCCGTGATGAGGGCGCCCTTGGATGCGACGACCCGCGAGGGGATCCACGAGTCGAGATTGTACGCCGGGAATCGCCGCCCCTGCCAGGGAACCGGGGGTGCCGCGCCGCCCTCTTAAACGCCGGGGGGCAAGGGCGGCGATGGCGCACGCGGCGAGCTGGGGGGCGGAGGAGACGGAGGAGGAGCTGGTGCGCCGGGCCCAGCAGGGCGACGCGGACGCCTTCGAGGCGCTGGTGCGGGAGCACGAGAAGCGCCTCTACCGCCTCGCCCGCCAGGCCCTGGACGATCCCGAAGACGCGGCCGACGCCGTGCAGAACGCCTTCCTCCGCGCCTACCGCGGCCTCGGGCGGCTGGAGAACCCGGCGGCCTTCCCGGCCTGGCTGACGCGCATCCTCGTGCGCGAGTGCGTCTCGCTCCTCCGCGCCCGCCACCCCACGGTCGCCCTGGACCTGCTGCCGGAGCTGCCCGCGCCCGAAAGCCTGGACGACGGCGAGGTCTGGCGCTTCGTGGACGAGCTGCCGGGGGCCCAGCGGCTCCTCCTGGTTCTGCGCTTCATCTACGGATACGGCCCCGACGAGATCGCGGCCATGACGGGGACCCCCGCCGGCACCGTCAAGTCGCGGCTTCACCGGGCCGTTCGCCTGCTCGGCCGGCGGATGGCGCCGGGGAGGGAAGAGAGGTGAACGAGATGGGGGGATCGTCACCCGACCCGCGCATCCTGCGCGAGTTGGCCCGGCGCCTGGAGAGCGAGGAGGTGCCGAGCTGGCTTCATGCGCGCGTGATGGGGGCGGTGCGCCGGGAGGCGGCGCGGCGACCGCGCTCCGAAGCGAGGGAGCACCGGCCGGGAAGGCGGCCCTCCGCCTGGCGGGCGCTGGCCGGCGCGGCGGTCCTGGCCGTCCTCGTCCTGGTGGTGGCCGGCTCCCCCATGCTGCGCGACCGCCTGGCGGCGCTTGCGCCCGCGGCGCTGGAGCGAGGGGCGACGGGGCAGGGCGGCCGGTCCTCCCCGCCCGCCAAGGTGCGCGCGGAGGATCTCCTCCCGCGCAGCGGCCGCTACGCCACGCTGGACGGGTATCCGGCCGAGCTCTCCGTGCGCCGCGACGGATCGCTCCTCCGGGTGACGGAGACGCTGCCGGGGCCCTCCTCCCCGCCGGGGGGGACGGCCAAACAGGTCTTCCAGCTGGTCCTGCGCGGGGGATGCCTCGAACAGGAGCCGGGTGTCGCGGGGGGCATGGCCGCCAGCACCGCGCGGGAGGCGCCCGTCGTCTGGCTCTGCGCACCGCCGCAGGCGGCGGGCGGTCACGAGGCGGCGCCGCCGGGCCCGGCGCAGCCGGGGTACCCGGACCAGCAGTGGACGGAGGACCCGACCTTCGGACGCGTCCTCCGGGTCCGGTCCCGCCTCCTCGTCCGCGGGCAGCCGCTCGATGTGGAACGGTCCTTCGCCCCGGGGAAGGGGCTGGTCCGGGTCCTCCAGCGGGATGAGCGCGGCCAGCTCCTGGAAGAGTGGGTCCTCCTCGGCGGCCCCGCCGCCCGGCGGCCGCTCACCGCGCGGCTTCCCTACGTCCCCTTCGGCGCGGCCGCGCAGGACGTCCCCTACCGGCTGGTGACGCCCGCGGACCTGCCCTTCTCGCTCTACGTCCCCGCCGACTCGCCCCTCGTGCCCGGCGGCTTCCAGGTGGAGGCGGTCCAGGTGGGGGAGGCGCGCGGGATCCGCTACGGTCTCCTGGATCAGCGCAGCATGGTCACCGAGGTGGTCTTCCTGCCGCCGGGCGCCTCCCTGGACGAGACCGTGCGCAACATGCTCCGCGCCATGGTGGAGTACCGGAAGGCGCCCTACGACCTGATCTTCCAGGAGGCGCCCACGGACGCCAGCGCCCCCTGGGTGATCCGGAACTACGCAGGAAGCAGCCGGAACGACCCGACCATGACCGGTACCGCCGCCATCGGCCGCTACCGCGACCGCTACTTCTACCTGATCCGGGTGGGCTGGTACGAGCAGGCCTCGGTGGCCGACCTGCAAAGCTGGCAGTGGGAGGACGGCCGCGGCTTCCAGCAAGGGTTGACTGGCGGCGATTCCTCCGCCACGGGGGGTGCGGCCGCCCCCGGCTCGGCCGCCTCTCCCGGTTCAGGGGGCTGAGGCGGAGTCGAGCAGCCGCCGGAAGCGCCGGGCGTCCTCCAGCATGGAGACGTTGTTGAAGAGGACGAAGACCTCCCCGGCGCCCGCCGCCTCCGCCTCGCGGCAGCGCCGGAGCAGCCGCTCCAGGTCCTCGTCCGTGTACCGGTAGCGGTAGCCGCCGATGCCGTGGAGGCGGAAGTACGCCAGGGGCGGCACCCCACCCGCTCCGGCCGGCCCTCCGGGTGGCCACGCGGGCGCCCCCGCGGCCAGCGGGTCGTACACCGGTACCAGGCCCAGCTCCGCAGCCACGGCGCCCGCCTGCTCGGGGGTCCACCGTCCCCGCGGCTCCCAGAGGAAGCGAAGCTCGCCCCCCCGCCCGCCCAGCTCCCGCTCCGCCATGGTGAAGAAGGCGCGCAGGTTCGCTACGTGCTCGGGCGTGGGGGTGAAGCGGGCCGGGCACTGGAAGAGGAGCAGGCGGGCGCCGAGGCGGCGCGCCACCTCCAGCGTGCGCAGCCAGGCGGCGCGCACTTCCCGGGTCGGGCGGAAGAGGCCGTAGGCGTCGCGCGGCCCGGCCAGCGGCTCGCGCAGCCGGCGGTAGGTGGGGCTCGAGGGGTCGTGGGTGATCAGCTGCCAGGCCTTCATGGCGAAGAGGAAGCC
>JASBVM010000037.1 GCA_029961055.1 Bacillota bacterium | reverse complement strand
TCGCGGTGGGCTCGGGGCTGGTCTGGCAGGTGCGGCGGGTGGCGTGAGGGGGGCGGCCGCCCTTCGAATCGAGACCGCTCGGGCCGGAACGCCTGTCGACAACCGGATGCCCGGCCCGCCCAGCCCCGCTCAGGCGCCGGAGTCCCTGCGCGGCGGCACGCCTTCCCCGGGCATACCCGGCCGACTGCCGCGGGCACCCGCGGTCGCCTGGGAGCGCTCCAACACGCTCTGCCCGAGGTGCACCATCCACCGGCCGATGTGGATGGCGGTGACCGGATCAAGAATGTAGCGACCCACAATCAACCGGACTAATTCGGGGGCGTCTTCCGGCGTGGCCGGTGCCGTGATCCGCTCTTCCGCACCGCCCGCAAGGGCGTCCAGGGCTATCACGGTTTCGGCCGGCGGCTCGACCATGTCCTGGTAGAAGTAGATCATGCAGTCTGATAGGCTCAGCGCCTTCCCGACTGCACCATGGATGCGCACGGCGGCCTGGCCCGGGGACGGATCCCTGTAATGCACATGTATCTTGTTGACGGGCACTGCGATCCTCACCTCGCAGATTCTCCGGAAGGAATTGCGGGGGCTTTGAGGGCTCGGGAGCGGCGGAAGCGGGTGGGCGCCGAAGAGAGACGCGCCCAGGTCAGTACCGTCGCATCGCCGGACGAGGAGAGCACGCCGGGATCCGGCACCAGGGCGCTGGTCGCCGGGCCCCCAACCGGGCCGTCGTCCGATGTGCGGCCTTGGCCCGACCCCCACCGTCCGGTGGCGAGGGCGAGCAGCGAAACGATATATTGATTCAGTGGCACCTGCTCCAGTTCGGCCGCCTCTGCGAGCTGCCGGTGGAGCCACTTCGGCATTCGCAAAGTCAGGCGACCGCTGTATGCTGCAGGCGGGGGCACAGGTTCCCCCGCCTCTTTCATCACCGAAAGCCACCCCTCTGCCACATCCTCCAGCTCCGCCAGCGCCTCCATGGGCGTAGAGCCCGACGCATGGCAGCCGGGCAGCTCAGGGATCCTGGCGAGGTACTCGGTCACACCGTTCTCTTCCTCGCGTTGGATGATGACATCGTAGCCATGAAATGGCTCGGTCTGAGGCACATGGCGTCCCCCCGCTCAAGAGATGCAGTCGATTCCTACCAGGCCGTACCGGGCCAGGACGCGAAGGCTCTCCCTGAGAGAACTGGACGAACGTCGGTGATCACGTCCGGAACCGTGAAGGCGTTTCCAGGGCAAGGGCGGGAACCCCGACCTGTGCCACAGCTCCACGTGCCTGGTTCGCCGTTTGAACACATAGCCGCACCGTCGCATCAACCATTCCCAATCTTCGTCGGTCACACGGCCCGGGTTCCGATACATCCAGCGGACTCGCTCGCAGTCCGGCCCGCCGGCGATACCGGGTGGGCCGTTCACGGGGTGCCTTGGCTCCCGCCGGCCTCTGACCCCATCCCCGGTGTCACAAGCGTCACCCCCAAGATACGCCCGCATCACCTGCGGTGCAAATCCGCACGAAGGCCCCGCGCCGGACGCCATGGAAATACTTTCCTGCACCTGTACCGAATGTCCTGCTCGACGGCACCGGGATACGAGCGGACTGCGGCGGGCAGTGGCCCACGGCGCCATCGCCCTGTCCCCCCTCCGCGGCAGGTGCGTCACGGCCCGGTGCGTCGCCGAAGAGGGGCGGACCGGTCGAGCCGGCAGCACCCGCGTGTCAACTGGGCAGCATGACCCGCCGCCCGGTCTCCGCCGCCTCCCGCACGGCGTCCATCACACGCTGCACGGCCAGCCCGTCTTCGAAGCGGGCCAGAGCCGGCTCCTCCCCGCCCCGAAGCGCCCGCGCCAGGTGGTCCAAGAACGCCGGAAAGGCGTCCCAGTAAGCCCGCGCCGCCGCCGGCAGGTCGACCGGCGGCTCGGGCGCGGGTTCCAGTGGCACGGGCCGGAGCGGCTCATCCCCCAGGCCGAGCTCCAGCTCGCGGTCGCCTCGCATCACCAGCGTGCCCTCGCTCCCCAGCACCTCCAGCCGCCAGCCCGAGAGATGGCGGCTTGCCCGGACGAAGGCCATCTCGAAACGGATCCCGCTCCGCGTCTCGCCGATCACCTGGAAGGCGTCGTCCGCGTCGCGCACCTCGCGGCCCCCGTCCGGCAACGCCACCTCCGGGAAGTGGGTGATCAGCCGCGCGTCCAGCGAGGCGAATTCGTCCTCGAGCCACCAGCGCAGCGCGTCGATGGCGTGGGAGCCGACGGCCCCCAGCACCCCGCCGCCCGTCTCGCGCCGGCCCAGCCACCCGAGGCGGGTCTCCGCCATCCGGTGATAACCGGGATCCCGGCCGATGTAGCTGACGTGCAGGATCCGGCCCAGGCGCCCCGAGGCCAGGATCTCCTTGGTCTTCTGCCGGGCCGGCCGGAAGCGGAACTCGAAGTCGATCCAGCCCGGCCTCCCGGCTCGCTCCCGGGCGGACACCATCTCTTCCGCCTCGCCGGCGTCCAGCGCCATGGGTTTTTCGCAGAGGACGGCGTGGCCGCGCTCCAGGGCGGCCAGGGCCATCTCCTTGTGGTGCGCCGGGTTGGAGGTGATGGTGACCAGGTCGAGGGGCTCTTCCAGGAGCGCCCGCCAGTCGGTCAGGACCCGCTCGACCCCGCTCTCGCGGCGGACCCGCTCCACGTCGCCCCGCGCCACGCTGGCCACCGCCACCACCTCGAACGCGGGGTGGCGACGGAAGATGGGCGCCTGAACCCGGGCGCCGAAGCCCGTACCGATGATGCCCACGCGAAGCGGGCGGCCTGCGCCGCCCCGGCTCGCCGTCTCCGCCACCTGCATCGCCTCCTGAGGAGTCCTTTCCGCCCCCCGGCGCCTGGCGCCTGCTCCCACCCGGCCGGGCGACATGGAGTCGCCGCCTCGCGCCTACGAATGGGTGGGAGGGAGCTCGTGGTGGCGCGGCGCCCGTCCAGCGTGACGCTGGGTTACCTGGCCTCGGTGGTGGGTGCCGGCTTCGCCTCCGGCCAGGAGGTGGCCAGCTTCTTCACCCTGCAGCCCGCGCCCGGCGCCGCGCTGCTGGCGGCGACGCTGACGCTGGCGCTGGGGGGCGGCCTCCTCGTCCGCCGTGCCGCCGCCGAGGAAGCCTCCTCGCTGGAGGAGCTGCTGGCGCGCCGGTCGCGGCGCCTGGCTTCCTGGTTCGCGCCGCTCTGGCTGGCCTACCTCTGGGTGATCCTGGCCGCCATGCTCGCCGGCTGTGCGGCGCTCCTGGAGCAGCGCGGTCTGCCGGGCCGGCTGGGCTCCGCCCTCCTCGGGCTCTTGGTGGCCTGGACGGCCGCCCGCGGCGTGGAGCTGGTCGACCGCCTCTACCGCTGGCTGGTGCCGGCCAAGATCGGCGCGCTGGCCGGGCTGGCCGCCCTGGGCTGGCTGGGGCCGCCCGTGGGAGGCGAGGCCGACCCGGGAGGAGGGGCGGGGGGAGCCGCCCTCGGACCGGGGCTGCCGCCGCCGGGGTTGCCGCCGCCGGGGCCGGCGCTGGGCGCGATCTTCCTGGGCGCGGCCTTCGGCGGGTACAACCTCCTGCTCTCCGCCGGCGTCCTCCTGCCCGAGACGCAGGCACCCGGCCGTCGCGAGGCACCGGCTGCGGCGCTCGGCGGCCTCCTGGCCGGCGCCATGGCCGCCCTGGTCGACGCGGCGCTCCGCCGGGCCGGGCCGGAGGTGCTCGCCTACCCGGTCCCCATGGAGCGCCTCGCCGACCTCCACGGCGCCTGGGCCTCGGCACTGTATGCGGGCGTCCTGATGGCCGCCATCTTCACCACCTCGGTGGCGGTCACCCTGCCGCTCCGCAGCCTGGGCCGCGGCGCACGGAGGCCGTCGCTGGCGATGGCGGGGGTGGCGTCGGTGGCCTGGCTCGTGGCCCAGGTCGGCTTCGTCCCGCTGGTCCGGCTGGCCTACCCGGTCATGGGTGGTGTCGCCCTCATTCTCCTGGGCTGGCTCGGACGGGTCCGGGGCCGGGCGCGCCGGTGAGCGGCGGCGCCCCGGTCGGTACTTCCCCCGCCGCCTCCTCCCGCGGCGCCCCCGGCGCCTCCTCCACCTCCACCGGCACCGGCCCCAGCACCGTCACCCCGGCCGGCTCCAGCCGGCAGCGGTAGGCGAGGAGCTCCACGCCGGCCGCCGCCGCCCGGGCGACCGCCCGGGCGAAGCCGGGGTCCACCTCGGCGAACGGCCGGAGGAGGCGCGCGTCGTCCCGCTGGACGAACCAGACCACCGCGGCGCGGCCGCCCTGCCGCGCCACTCCGGCCAGATCCTCCAGGTGGCGCCGCCCGCGGGCCGTGGGCGCGTCGGGGAAGAGCGCCGCGCCGGTCGCCTCCTCCACGCGGTTGCACGACTTGGTCTCCACGGTCGCCGTCTCGCCCCGCGGACCGGCCAGCAGGAAGTCGGCCCGCCCCGCCCCCAGCGGCGGCTCGGCGCGCAGCAGCCGCCAGCCGGCGAACGGCTCCAGCAGGCCCGCCTCCAGCGCCGCCCGGAAGAGGCGGTTGGGCAGTGCCGCGTCCACCCCCACCCACCGGTCCCCGTGCCGGATCAGGACCAGGCTGCCGGCCGTCCGCCGCCCCGGTCCCGCGCCCGCCCGCGGTCGCAGGTGGGCCATGCCCTCCGCCCCCGCCACCAGCAGCTCGGTCATCCGCCCCGAGTTGGCCAGGTGGAGGAGGAGCGGCGAGGCCCCCGGCTCCGGCTCCACCTCCACCGCAAACCGGTTCCTCCGCCTCAGGAAGCGGACCGGCACCAGCGGCTCCGGCAGCACCGGCAGCGGAGGCGTCCCGGCCGGCTCACCCCGCATCTGCCCTTCCCCCCATCCCGTCCCGGCGCAGGAACCCCGCGCCCGCCGGCCGAAGTGGATCACCCCGGGAGGCGACGGCGATGGTTGCCCGGCTCTTGGGACTGGCCATCTGGGTGGTGGCGGCGCCCTTCGTCGCCATGGCCCTGGCCTCCCTGGCCATGATGCTCCTGCCGCTGCCCAGCGTCCTCTGGGGCATGCTTGCGGCGCTGGTCAGCGTGGGGCTGGTCGACGCCGTCCCCTTCCTGATCCTCCTCGAGGCGCGGCGGGCAGGCGACCGCGTCGGCCAGGTGGCCGGCGCCGCCGTCACCGGCTGGTCGACCCTGGCGGTCCTCCTCGTCTTCGTCGCCTTCCCGGCGCGCACGGCGATCCAATCCGGTCGCCTTCCCTGAGCCCGCCGGGGCTAGCATGGAGACATGATCATCGGGACAGGCATCGACATCATCGAGGTCGAACGGGTCCGGCAGGCGCTCCGCCGCCGGGGCGAACCGCTGCTCGCCCGCATCTGGACGCCGGCCGAGCAGGCGTTCGGGCGCGGCACGCCCGGCTGGTTCGAGAGCCTCGCCGGCCGCTTCGCCGCCAAGGAAGCGGTCCTCAAGGCGCTCGGCTCCGGCCTGCGCGAGGCTTCCTGGCGCGAGGTGGAGGTGCTCCGCGAGCCCTGGTCGGCGCCGCGGGTCCGGCTCTCGGGCCGGGCCGCCGAGCGGGCGGCGCGCCTGGACGTCCAGCGCTGGCACCTGAGCATCAGCCACAGCCGGGGCTACGCCGTCGCCGTCGCCATCGCCGAGGCGGCCGACGGCCCCCGGGCGACGGGGGAGGGGGATCCGTCATGAGCGGCGTCGCGCCGGGCGGCGTCCCGATCGGCGAGATCGAGGCGCTGACCGCCGAGGAGATGCGCCAGGTCGACCGGCTGGCCGCGGAGCGCTGGGAGATGGGCTCCGAGACACTGATGGAGGTGGCCGGCCGCCAGGTGGCCTGGGCGCTCGCCTCGCTCGCCACCCACGGCCTGCCGCCGCGCCCCGCCGGCCGCGGCCTCCGGAGGGTGGAGGAGCTCCCCGCCCCCGCCCCGCTTCCGCTCCGGGATCCGCCCCGCGTCGCCGTGGTCGCCGGCCGCGGCCACAACGGCGGCGACGGCCTGGTGGCCGCGCGGACGCTGGCGGACTGGGGCTTCCCCGTCCGCGTCCTGGCCCTCGCCGACGAGATGGAGCGGGCCGAGGGGCTTCCCGGCCTCCAGTGGCGCCGCCTGGGCGGCTGGCCTGTGGAGCGGCGGACGCTGGGGCGCGCCGCCGAGGGGATCGAGGAAGCGCTCCGCGGCAGCGACTGGATCGTCGACGCCGTCACGGGGAGCGGCGTGCAGGGCGGCCTTCACGGCGGCGCGGCGCGCGCCGCGGAGGCGATGGCCGGGGCCCGCGCGCGGGGCGCCCGCATCCTGGCCGTCGACCTGCCCAGCGGCAGCGACGCCGACCGCGGCGCCTGCCCGGAGCCCTCCGTCCACGCCGACGTCACCGTCACCATCGGGCGGCCGAAGCTGGGCACGCTCCTCTTCCCCGCCGCCGAGGCGGCCGGGCTGCTCCTCCTGGGCGAGATCCCGGTGCCGCCGGTGGTCTGGCGCGCGGCGGAGCCGCGGGCCTGGCTGCTGGAGCCCGCCGGCGCGGCGGCACTGCTGCCGGCGCGACCCGCCGCCGCCCACAAGGGCGCCTTCGGCCACGTGCTCGTGGTGGGCGGCTCGCGCGGCCTGAGCGGGGCGCCCGGGCTGGCCGCCCGCGGCGCCGTCCGGGGCGGCGCGGGCCTGGTCAGCGTGGCCACGGTGGACGAGGTGGCGGGGCCGGTGGCGGGGTCGCTTCCCGAGGCGATGGTGAGCGGTTTCCGGCCCGACCCCGACGGCCGCCTGGGGCCGGAGGTGGTGGCGGGGATCCTGGCGCTGGCGGAGCGGGCGGACGTCCTCCTCCTGGGGCCGGGGCTCGGCCGCTCGGAGGGGACGCGCGGGCTGGTGCGGGCGCTGCTGGAGCGCTGGCAGGGCGGCCTGGTCCTGGACGCCGACGCGCTGGCGGTGGTCGGCGCCGACGAGGTGGCGGCGCTGCGCGGGCGGCTGCCGCGGGCGGCGGCGCGGACCGTGGTGACGCCGCATCCGGGGGAGGCGGCGCGCTTCCTGGGGCGGCCGACGGGCGAGATCCTGACGGACCTGCCGGCGGCGGCGCGGGAGCTGGCGCGGCGGGCGGGGGCGGCGGCGATCCTGAAGGGGGCGCACACGCTGGTGGCCGCGCCGGACGGGCGGCTCTGGGTCAACCCCACCGGCAACCCCGGCATGGCGACGGGGGGCAGCGGGGACGTGCTGGGCGGCCTGGTGGCCGCGCTCGTGGGGCAGGGGCTGGAGGCCGCGGCGGCGGCCCGGCTGGCCGTCTACCTGCACGGACTGGCGGGCGATCTGGCGGCGGAGGCGGGGAGCGCGCGTGCGCTGGCGGCGGGCGACCTGGCCGATGGGCTGGGCGCGGCCTACCGCTGGCTGGAGGAGGGCGCCCGGTCGGGTCGGGGTCCGAGACGGGGGTCCGAAGCGACCGGTCACGAAATGATGTCATGGTGGCGAATGTGACATCATGATGCCGGTTCCGGAAGTGGTGACGGAGAGAACCATGTGCGGGAGGCCTTCGCCTTTTGCATCGCCTTCCGCCCGGCTGCGCCGGGCGGGGCGCCTGGAGGAGGCGGACCGCCGGTGACGGCGAGCCGCCCCACCTGGGCCGAGGTCGACCTGGCCAGCCTCCGCCACAACGCCCGCCTGATCGGGCGGCAGGCGGCGCCGCGCCGCTGGTGGGCGGTGGTCAAGGCCGACGGGTACGGGCACGGGGCCGTCCAGGTGGCTCGGGTGGCCGCCGCGGAGGGGGCCCTCGGCCTCTGCGTGGCGACGCCGGGCGAGGCGCTGGAGCTCCGCCAGGCGGGGCTCCGGCTGCCGGTCCTGGTCCTGGGCTGGACGCCGCCGGAGGCGGTGGAGGCGATGATCCAGGCGGACGTCCGCCTGACCGTCTTCGACCTGCGCGGGGCGGAGGAGGCCTCGCGGGCGGCGCGACGGCTGGGGCGCCCGGCGCGGATCCACCTGAAGGTGGACACCGGGATGACGCGGCTCGGCTTCGACGCCGCCAGCGGGGAGGAGCGGCTGGAGCGCGCGGCGGCGGAGGCGGCCCGGGCGGCGCTGCTGGAGGGGGTGGAGGCGGAGGGCGTCTTCACCCACCTGGCTTCCTCCGAGTCGGACCGCGAGGCGAGCCGGGAGCAGCTGGAGCGGTTCGGCCGCTTCCTGGCGGCGCTGGCGGAGGAAGGGGTGCGGCCGCGGCGGGTCCACGCCGGCAACTCGGGCGGCCTCTTCCACGTGCCGGAGGCGCGGCCCTACGACTACCGCGTGGGCATCGCCCTCTACGGCTACGGGCCGGCGGGGGCCAACAGCGGCTTCGGGCTGGGGCTCCGCCCGGCGCTCCGCTGGCGGGCGCGGGTGGCCCAGGTCCGGGAGGTCCCGGCCGGCAGGAGGGTGAGCTACGGCGGCACCTTCGTGACGTCGCGGCCGAGCCGGCTGGCGACGCTGCCCGTGGGCTACGCCGACGGGCTCCACCGCGCGCTCTCCGGCCGCGGGACGGTCCTCCTCCGCGGCAGGCGGGCGCCCATGGTCGGCCGCGTCTGCATGGACCAGGTGATCGTCGACGCGACCGACATCCCCGGCGTGGAGGCGGGCGACGTGGCGACGCTGATCGGCGAGGACGGCGGGCAGCGGCTGACCGCCGACGACGTGGCGGAGGCCGCCGGGACCATCAGCTACGAGGTGCTCACCTCCATCTCCGGGCGCGTTCCGCGGCGCTGGGCGGGGGAGGGCGATGCCGGTGGGGCGCCGGGACGAGCCGCGGGGGGAGGCGCGCGATGAGCCGTGCGCCTAGGGTCCGCGACGGCGGGGCGGCGGCGGTGAGGGTGAGGCTTCCTGCCGAGCTGGCGGCGGAGCTGGACCGGCTGGTGGCGGAGGGGCTCTGCGCCGACCGGGCCGAGGGGGTGGCGCGCGCGGTCCGCCTCTACTGCCGGCAGGTGGAGCGCCGGCGGCGGGCGGAGCTCCGGGAGGGCTACCGCGCCTGGGCCGAACTGAATCTGCGCCTGGCGCAGGAATATACTGCGGCTGACTGAGCCCGGGGGCGCCGACCGGCGAGGGCCGGCCCCGGCAGGGCGGGAGCGGGGAGGCGGCCGCGCGTGGAGCCGGTCCTGCGCGGCGACATCTACTATGCGGACCTGAGCCCGGTGGTCGGCTCCGAGCAGGGCGGCGTCCGGCCGGTCCTGGTGATCCAGAACGACATCGGGAACCGCTACAGCCCCACGGTGATCGTGGCCGCCATCACCTCCCAGACCGGCAAGGCGCCGATGCCCACCCACGTGGAGCTGGCGCCGGCCGAGAGCGGGCTGGGGCGCGCGTCGGTGGTCCTGCTGGAGCAGATCCGGACCATCGACAAGCGCCGGCTGCGCGAGAGGGTGGCCCGCCTCGACCGCCGAACGATGAAGCGGGTGGACGAGGCGCTGCGCGTCAGCGTCGGCCTCGCTCCCCTCTAGCAAGGCAGAGGATCGGGAGGCCCGGGCTGCACATGCGACCACGGATCGGGATTCCGGCGGGTCGTGCCGACGCTTCGGCCGACGCCGCCTTTCATGTCGGGGCGGACTACGTGCGCGCCGTGGAGGCGGCGGGAGGGCTGCCGGTCCTGCTTCCTGCCGGCGAGGGGCCGGTCCTGCCCGAGGAAGCGCTGCGCGGGGTGGACGGGCTCCTCCTGGCCGGCGGCGGCGACGTCGCGCCCGGCCTCTACGGGGAGCAGCCCCACCCGCGTCTGGGCCCGGTGGAGCCCGACCGCGACCGCTGGGAGCTGGCGCTGGCCCGGCGGGCGCTGGCGGCCGGCCTGCCGGTGCTGGGCATCTGCCGCGGCATCCAGGTGCTGAACGTGGCCGACGGCGGCACGCTCTACCAGGACCTGGAGGCCCAGCTCCCCGACGCCCTCCAGCACGCCCAGAAGGCGCCCCGCTGGCACCGGAGCCACCCCGTCCGGATCGAGCCGGAGAGCCTCCTGGCGCGGCTCGTGGGGGCGGGGGAGCTGGCGGTCAACAGCTTCCACCACCAGGCGGTGCGCGAGGTGGCGCCGGGCTGGCGGGTGACGGCCGTCGCCCCGGACGGCGTGGTGGAGGCGATGGAGCGGCCCGACCTCCCCTTCGCCCTGGGCATCCAGTTCCACGCCGAGAACCTGGTGGCCCGGGAGCCGCGCTTCCTCCGCATCTTCCAGGGGCTGGTGGAGGCGGCGGCGGCCCGGGGCCGGCACGCCGAGGCGGAGGTGCTGGGCGAGGTCTGGCGGGGCGAGTCGGTGGAGTCGGTCCACCGCGGCCACGGCGCCGTCGTCTCGGCCGGCGGCGAGCTCCTCTACGAGCTGGGCCAGCCCGGCTTCGTCACCTCGCTCCGCTCGGCGGCCAAGCCCTTCCAGGCGATGGCGGTGATCGAGAGCGGGGCGGCCGACGAGTTCGCCATCAGCGAGCTGGAGCTGGCGGTGATCGCCGGCTCGCACAGCGGGACGCGCGCGCACACGGCGCTGGTGGAGGGGCTCCTGGGCCGGCTCCGCCTGGACCGGTCGGCCCTGGTCTGCGGCCCGAGGCCGCCCCTGGACGCCGCGGCGCGGCGGGAGCTGGCGCTCTCCGGCGAGTCGCCCACCGAGCTCCACCACACCTGCTCGGGCAAGCACACCGGCATGCTGGCGGCGGCGCTGGCCATGGGCGCCCCCGTCGACGGCTACGCCGCCCCCGACCACCCCGTCCAGCGGGCGGTCCGGCGCCTCCTGGCCGAGGTGGCCGGCGTGGACGAGGCGGCTCTGAAGCAGGGGACCGACGGCTGCGGCGTCCCCACCTGGTACCTTCCTCTCGAGCGGATGGCGTACGCTTACGCCCGCCTGGGCCGCCCCCAGTCGCTCCCGGAGGACCACAGGGCCGGCGCCGGCCGGGTGGTCCACGCCATGCTCAACCACCCGGAGATGGTGGAGGGCCCGGGCGAGTTCGACACCGCGCTGATCCAGGCCAGCGGCGGCCGGATCCTGGCCAAGACCGGCGCCGAGGGCCTCCTCTGCCTGGCGGTCCCCGAGCGGGGCTGGGGCCTGGCGCTCAAGGAAGAGGACGGCGAGCGCCGCGCCCTCTACCCGGCGGCGCTGGCGCTGCTGGAGCAGCTGGATCTCCTCGGCGGCCGCGCCGCGGAGCAGCTCGAGCGCTGGCGCCACCCCGTGCAGCGCGGCGGCCAGGGCGCGCTCTCCGAGGTCCGTCCGGTGGCGCGCTGGACGCCGGCGGCGCGCCCTCTCGGGGGGTGAGAGGAAGTGGACCCCGACCGCTACATCCAGCCCTCGCTCTTCGGCCCGGCCGCGCCGGACAGGCTGCCCGGCGGCGCGGAGGCCGCCCCGGTGGGGTCGCCGGAGGGTCCCGGTCCCGGGTCACCGGAAGGTCCCGATGCCGGGGCGCCGGAGGGCCTGGGGCCGGGGGCCGCCGACCCGCTCCAGCCCTCGCTCCTCGACGGCCTCGCCGGGGGTCCGGCTGAAGGTTCCGCCGGGACGGCGGGGCGGCGCGGGGTCCCCGCCCGCGCCGCCGCCCCGGGCGGAGAGCCCGAGCCGGGTTGGCGCCGCCTGGCCCGGGCGATGCAGCGGGACGGATCGGCAGCCCGCGCCGGCGGCGAGCGGGGCCAGGGCGGCCGGGGCGAGGCGGTCGCCGGCCCCGCGCCCGGTGTTCCGGTCCCCGCCGACCACCCCATCCGCCGCCTCTGGCCGGACGGCCGCCCGCCCCGGGAGCTGGACGGCGAAGGGCGGGTCCGCGCCCTGGAGGCGCTCCGGGAGGCCTCCCTCGACTGCACCTACTGCCCCCTCCGCGCCGGCTGCAAGGGCGTGGTCTTCGGCGAGGGCGATCCGCGCGCCCGCCTGATGCTGGTGGGCGAAGGGCCCGGCGCCACGGAGGACGAGCTGGGCCGGCCCTTCGTCGGCCGCGCCGGCGAGCTCCTCGACCGGATCCTGGAGGCGGCCGGCTTCCGCCGCCCCGAGGTCTTCATCACCAACGTGGTCATGTGCCGCCCGCCCGGGAACCGCGTCCCCAGCGACGCCGAGGCGGCCGCCTGCCGCCCCTGGCTGGAGGCGAAGCTGGAGCTGGTCCGCCCCGACCTGGTGGTGGTGCTGGGCAGCACCGCCGCCCGCGCGCTGGTCGACCCGGCGGCGCGCATCACCCGGGCGCGGGGCCGGTGGGTGGAACGGCGCGGGCTCCGCATCCTGCCCACCTACCACCCGGCGGCGCTCCTCCGCGACCCCTCCAAGAAGCGCGAGGTCTGGACCGACTTCCAGGCGGTGCGGGACGCCTACCGGGCGCTGCCGCCGCGGGCGGAGGCGGCGCCGCGGCCGGGGGCGCCTCCCGGGCCGGGTCGGGCCGGCTCGGCGGGGGCGGCCAGCGCATGAGCCCGGCGCGCCCGGACGGTCCGACCCGGCTCGGCGACCTGGGCGAGCGCGCCTGGATCGCCCGCGCCACCGCCATCTGGGGGCGGGCGGGCGTCCTGGGCGGCCCCGAGGTCGTGGTCGGCAGCGGCCCCGACGACGCGGCGGTGGTCCGGCCGCCCCGCGGCGAGCTGGTGCTCACCTGCGACCTGATGATCGAGGGCGTCCACTTCACCCGCGGTACCCTGGGCGGCTACGACCTGGGCTGGAAGGCGCTGGCCTCCAACCTGTCCGACGTGGCGGCGATGGGCGCCGCGCCGCTCTACGCCCTGGTCTCGCTGGCCGCACCGCCGTCCACCGAGATCGCCTTCCTGGAGGAAGCCTGGCGCGGCATGGCGGAGCTGGCGCGGGAGGCGGGGGTGCGCCTGGTGGGCGGCGACACCAGCACCTCGCCGGGCGGGATCTTCCTGGACATGTGCGTGGTCGGAAGCGTCCCCCCGGGCGGCGCCTGGCGCGCCGCGCTGGCGCGGCCCGGCCAGCTCCTCTGCGTGACGGGCGACCTGGGCGGGTCGGCGGCCGGCCTGGCGCTCCTCCAGGGCCGGGACCGGCAGGAAGCGGGGCCGGGCGCCCAGGCCCCGCAGCTCGCGCAGCCGGAGCCGGCGGCCGCCCCGGCGGTCCCGGCGGCCGCTTCGGCGACCCCGACCCCGCCGGCGCTCCGGGACCCCGACCAGGAAGCGGTCCTCGCCCGCCACCGCCGCCCGCGCCCGCGACTGGCCGAGGCGGCGGCCCTGGGGCCCTTCGGCGCCCGCGCCTGCCGCGACGTGAGCGACGGCCTCGCCGCCAGCGCCCACCTGATCGCCGAGGCGGCCGGCGTGGGCGTCGAGATCGAGGCCGAGGCCGTGCCCGTGGCCGAGGCCACCCGCGCCGTCGCCCGCCGCCTCGGCCGCGACCCGCTCGACTGGGCGCTCTTCGGCGGCGAGGACTACGAGCTGGCGCTGGCGGCGGCGCCGGAGGAGGTCGGGGCGCTGCGCGCGGCGCTGGAGCCGCTGGGGACGGAGCTGACCGTGGTGGGGCGCTTCCTGGCGGAGGAGGGCGTCTGGCTCCGCCGGGCGGGCGGCGGGCGCCAGCCGCTGGGGCGCGGGTACGAGCACTTCGGCGGGGGGGCGGAGCCGTGAGCCTGGAGCTGGGCCCGCTGCGGCTCCAGGGGCCCGGGGCGACAGACGCCGTCGGGCGCCTCCTCGGCGGGCGGGCCGAGCCGGGCTTCTTCTACGCGCTGAGCGGCGCGCTGGGCGCCGGGAAGACCACCCTGGCGCAGGGGATCCTGTCCGGCGCGGGCGTCGAGGCGGTCGGGGGGAGTCCCAGCTTCCTGATCGTGCGCACCTACCGCGGCCGGCTGACCGTCTACCACGTGGACCTCTACCGCCTGGGCGAGGGCGCGGCCGGCGAGCCGCTCGGCTGGGAGGAGATCCTGGAGGGGGAGGGGCTGGCCGTGGTGGAGTGGGCGGAGTACCTCCGCCCGCTCTGGCCGGCCGAGTACCTCTGGCTGCGCCTGGAGCGGCCCGAGGGCGCCGAGGGCTACCGCCTGCTCCGGCTGGAGGCGGCGGGCGGAACCTACGAGCGGCTGGCGCGGGAGGTGGCGGCGGCTTGCTGATGCTGGCGCTGGAGACGGCCACGGAGGCGCTCTCGGTGGCGCTGCTCGAGGAAGGGCGCCCGCGGCTCGAGCTCTGGCTCGACGCCGGCCGGCGCCACGCCGCGCTCCTCACGCCCCTCGTCGACGCGGCGCTGGAGCGGCTGGGCGCGCGCCCCGCGGACCTGGGCGCGGTGGCGGTGGGGCTCGGCCCGGGCTCCTTCACCGGCCTCCGCATCGGCGCGGTCACCGGCCGCGCGCTCGCCTCGACGCTGGGCATCCCGGCGCTGGGCGTCCCCACCCTGGCCGCCATGGCCCGGGCCGCCGGCCCCGGGCTGGTCGTCCCGCTGCTCGACGCCCGCGGCGGCCGCCTCTACACCGCGCTCTACCGGGTGGCCGCCGACGGCACGGGCGAGGTGAGCCCCCTCGTCGACCCGCTGGCGGAGAGCGCGGTATCGTGGTGGCGGAGACTGGCGGAGGAGGCGCCCCCGGGGCCGCTCTTCCTGACCGGCCCCGGCCTGCGCCGCTACGCGGAGGAAGCGCGCACCGCCCTCGGCGGCCGCGCGCTCCTCGTGCCCCCCTCGCGCTGGCTCCCCCGCGCCAGCGAGGTCGGCGCGCTCGCCTGGGAGCGCCTCCAGGCGGGGGAGGCGGGCGGCCCGGAGGCGCTGGAGCCGCTCTACTTCGGCCGCCAGGCCGTGCCGTGGAAGGAGCGAGAACGTGGCGACGCAGCCCATCGATGACCGGCGCGCCCCGCGCCGGGAGGAAGCCGGGCCCGGCGAGCGCACCCGCCCGCCGCTTCCTCTGGAGTTCCGCGAGATGCGCCTGGAGGACCTGCCCGAGGTGCTGGACATCGAGCGCGTCTCCTTCCCGACGCCCTGGTCGCGCCAGTCCTTCGTCAACGAGCTGACCGACAACGGCTACGCCCACTACGTGGTGGCGCTCCTGGACGGCCGCATCGTCGGCTACTCGGGCATGTGGCTGATCCTGGACGAGGCGCACATCACCAACATCGCCGTCCACCCCGAGCTCCGCGGCCGCGGCGCCGGCGACCTGCTCCTGAGCGAGATGGAGCGGCGCGCCCGCGAGCGCGGGATCAACCGCATGACGCTGGAGGTCCGCCCCTCCAACACCCCCGCCCGCCGGCTGTACAAGCGCCACGGCTTCGTCGAGCGCGGCATCCGCAAGGGCTACTACGCCGACACGCAAGAGGACGCGATCATCATGTGGAAGGACGACTTGGGGCTGGGGCGGAGCTAGACAGCGTTGCGGCAGCGTGCCCCGCCCGGAACCCAAGACTTGTCAGCAGCGAGTGGCGGCCTACCGAGCAGACGCTTCCAAGGTTTCCGCCCGGCACTGCATGCGCCAGCGCAAGCGGGGGCAGGCCCAGCAGGCCTGCGTCCGGCAGGACTCTCCGCTGGAGCCACGGCGGAGGTGGACTTCGGTGACGCCGCCGGTGGTTCCCGGGGAGGATGAGCTGACCCTTCCCTACTTCAGCCCGCATCTGATGGCCGCAGGGTCCGGTTCGGCCAGGCCTAATCCCGCGTGAAGCTGGAAGCGGTGCTCGCCGTCATCCAAACGCCGGTAGTGGCGAAGATCGTCGCAGGGGAGGGGCACCGATTCCAGACGCCGGAATTCCGGGTGCTGCAGGCGTCGGCTGCCCACTGTGCTTTCAACTTCAACGCGGTCTTCACCAACCCGGTCGCCAGGAAACGAGAAAAGCCGCGTGGCGAGCATCGTCAAGTGGGTCGCGCGAACCCTCTCACGGCCGGTGCCGGGGGTCCCCTCCGTGAAGGCGGTTCCATTGGATTCGAAATGAGTTCGGGCGGCCTCTGTCACAGCGGCAACTTGTGGAGGCGGTCTACCTCCGGACGCCGTAATGTCACCGGTGCCTGGGGCAGCACCTCGGGCCCCCTCACGTGGACGTAGCGCGAGTGGGTTGCAGCGCTCACCGGCAAGGCGGTCTGGATGACGAGCTGTCGGGACCTAGCCCATGCGGATCGTCCTGGGCTCGTCGCAGATGAGCTCCCGGCGGCGATCGAATTGCGCCGAGCAGCACGAGCGGCGTCGGCCGTGTTCGATTCCGAGCCCTTCTCGAGCAGTATCGCGCCATGCGCCACACCTCACGCCTAGTCGCTGGTCGCCCAGCCCACGTCGCGGCTGGCGGGATCTCCAGGCGCTGGGCAGTTCTCAAATCCAGCCTACCCCACTGCTTCAGCCCCTACGGCTTCCGGCATTGGCGCAGCTACACATGCAGCGGGGGCGGGAGAAACCGCCCAGCCTATTCAGGCAAACGAGCAGGAAGGTGGGTGATCCTGCCAGAATTGTGCATCCGGAGTGATCTAAGGACGGAACGCATAGGGGATAGCATATCGGCTGTCCTGTGCGAAGGACGCACTCCATTGAGGGTTCAGGCTGAGGCAGCGGGAGAGCTTGCGAGCCACGGCAGGCTCATCGTGAACCTGCCGACAGGCACAGGAAAGACTCTCCTGGCGGCTCTCCCATTTGCGGCAGGTCTTCTTAAGGCGCGTCAGATGGTCTATATGACCCCATTGCGCACGCTTGCATCCGCCCAGGCCGGGACGATCCGCGGTGAGATACAAGCCAAACAGGCTGCCGAGGCACTAGGAGCGCCGTGGGACGTGCGGGAACAGACCGGGGAAACGCCGGGAGACCCGCTTTTCGAGGCTCCTTGCACGGTTTGCACGTTCGACCAGGCGCTCAGTTCGGCAGTAGGGATAAGTTACAGCCTCTCGGACCGGCGGCGGACACTCAACATGGGAGCCGTGCTGACATCCTACGTCGTGGCGGACGAGATCCACCTGTTTCCGCGGGGCGAGGCGCTGACGACTTTGCTCTGGCTCCTGAAGAACAGGCCGGCCTTTCCGTTCTGTCTCATGTCGGCAACTCTGTCGAAGCCGCTGGTCGAGCGCCTTGGACAGCTCCTGGACGCGAGGGTCATCGGCGAACTGCCCAAGGAAGACCATGCGCGATTGAACCTGAACAGTAGGCGGCTCGTCGTGGGGTGGCGGCCAGAACCGTTCGACGCCGACACGGTGCTCAAGCTCGCGAACGGGCATCAGAAAGTGCTCGTCGTCGTCAACACGGTCCAGCGGGCCATCGACCTCGGGAGGTCGCTCGCGGACCGTATCGGACGGGAAAAGGTCCGCGTGCTCCATAGCCGCTTCTACGCCAGTGACAGGAAACTGGCGGAGGACGTGGTCATGGAGGCGCTGGGCAAGGACGAGGCCGAAAGGACCAGAGGTCCCAGGGTGGTCGTGGCGACCCAGGTGATCGAAGCCGGGCTGGACGTGTCGGCGGATGTCTTGGCGACGGAGCTGGCGCCGGCGAGCACACTGGTCCAGCGCTGGGGACGGTGCGCGCGCTGGGGTGGCGAGGGGCGAGTGATCGTGGCGCCTCCGCCGACGGAGGCGGTCTACCCGTACGCGCGAGAAAAGGGCGGGCCGGAGCTGATCGAGCGCACCCGCACGTGGCTGGAGGAGAATGCGCGCGATCCTGTGCAGGTCTCGCGGACGATGGAACAGGAATTCGTCGACTTCGCTCACGGTGAGTCCGACCAGAAGTGGCTCGACGACATGGAGCGTTCGCTTGGAGAAAGGACGGGGCTGGTCGGAAAGGCGTTCCTGGACGGGGGGTACACCGTGGGCGGGGCGCTCGTGCGGCACGTCGTCCAGGCGAGGCTTCTGGTGCACGGAAGGCCGGATCAGATCGGCGACCCGTTCAGCCGGGAGGGTTTCGGCGTCGCTGTGGGCGTCCTCAAGGGGTTCCTGCGCAAGGCGGGCAGGCCGGTAGAAAGTGGCGCCGGGGACGGTGACGCCGAGGACGAGCCTGTATCCCTCGAACTGCCCGAGCCGCCTGAGTGGATCGCCAAAACGCCCGTATGGGATGAGGGCGCGGAAGGCAGGCAGAGCGCAGCGGACACCCCGTCCCGCTGGGTGGAAATCAAGCCGAAGGTCTTGCCTCCGGTCGTGGCGTTGAATCCAGCGCTGGCGAGGTACGACCCGTTCTTCGGCCTCGAGCTTGGCCATGCGGGAGAGCCGGTCAGCGAGCGCTACTGGGCTCCGCAGGTCGACAGGAATCGGGACAAGCAGCTGCTCAGTTACGTCAGCGAGACGCTTGAGGAGCACATACGGCGGGCTTTGAAGGTGCTGGACAAGTCGCCATGGCTGCTTCCGAGGCTTCTGGCTGTCGAGGACGAGCTGGAGAGATGGCTCGGATGGCCTCAGGGCCTGCTGGCCGAAACGGTGCGGGCGTCGATCGTCCTCCACGACATGGGGAAGCTGGCGCCTGGGTGGCAGAAGGAGGCGAAAAGGATCCAGAGATCTCTAGGCAAGCCCGCGAGCCGGTGGCTGGCCCACACCGACAGCCGGCCGGGAGACGCCCGCTTCCCCCCGCACGCGCTGGCAGGCGCCGCCTACTCGACCGGGGTGGCGAGTGCGCTGGACAGCCGTATCGGCCAATCCGATCGTGTGCCGGACATGCCCTCTCCGAGACGGGTGCTCGTGACGGCCGTGGCGACGCACCATTCGGCCGGCATGCGTGAGACGCGGGTCGGCCGCGACTTCCTGCTCGACCAGCCGGCCCGGAAGGAAGCGATGCGTCTCCTGCAGCTTTTCAATCTGCCAGGCAGCGTTCCGGACGTACGGGACGGCGAGACGATCGAGCGGCATCTCGTGGACGCTTCCGGCATGCGGCTCGGAAAGATCCATCCCTGGAAAGAGGCCGTCGCGCTGGCCGTGGTGTCGCGGATGCTCAGGCTGGCGGACGGGGAAAGCCAGGAGCTGGCAAGGCAGGAGAAACCGCAAGGAGCGTGAGGAGCTCGTGAGTGGCCAGGTTTTCACGGTACCGAAGGCCACGGGAACGTCGGGGGACGACCTGGTGGCCTGGGGGCTGGCGATCTTCCTTTCCAGCCTGAGTGATCACGCCGTGTTTCTGCGGGACGAGGGGGCCGCCTTCACCGTCACCATGCGGGAGGACCTGAAGTCGCTCAAGGGCAGGCTGGCAAACGTCGCGCCCAGCACGGGCGATGTCGATCTTGTCCCGCCGTGGATGGAAAGCCCGAACAAGACACACCCTTCCGCCGTAAAGCACTGGGTCGATCATGAACAGCTCAAACAGGACTACGAAAACTTGAAGAAGTGGCGGAGGGAGCACCGGAACGGAGGACAGGAGGAGCCTGCCTTCACGGTGCGCGACCAGCGGGCGCACCGTTACCGGGTATACAACGTGATGACCAGCCCAGGGAAGCAATGGAGTGGATACAACGAGTTTTCGGCGACCGTCCAGGAACATCTGGCTAACCAGGCCGGATGGGAAGTCCTGCTGGATGTATATGCCCGAAACCAGGCGGCCAGCGATGAGGAACTGGACGGCATGCTTACCACGTTGGCACTGCGCAATAAAGACAAGCGCTGGTACAACCCGCCGGGCTTCTTGTACCCGGGGATGAGCGAGGGCCCAACCATGCGCTTCTTGCGGAGCAACGGTATCCCTATTGGAGCTAAGCGTTTGCCGGAGTGGAACTCGGCCAAGCGAGGAGACCGCAGTTTGTTCGAGCTCTACCTGGCGTACGTGGGCTTCTTCGCCGTGGCCCAGGTGGCGGAGGCGAAGGATCGCCGGTTTGTGCTGGTGCCCTGCCCGGCCGAGGTCGAGCTCCCGCGCGGGCTGAACTACCTGCGTGATGTCCAGATTGTCTACATGGAGCCCGACGACCGATTCGTCGTGCAGGCATCCCTCGGGTATGGGAGGGCGGCCCTGAACCACTGGAAGGAGTTCGCCGAGCGATGGGGCGTGGGAAGCCTCGGCCTTCACGGCGTTCATGTGAACATCTACTGGAAGCCGAATAACTTTACGTTCAGCTTGCAGAGGGCGACCTTCGCACCGCTTCCCACTTGGCTGGAAGCGGCTGCGATGAAAGGTTTCTCGGAGGCGACCGATCTCCTTAAGAGGCATGTGAAGAAGCTGTACGCGCTACGCGACGAGACAGACCCTGCTGCCAGGAAGGGAGTTGAGAAGTATCTCCTGTCGCTGAACGGGGAGGTGAAGGCCTGGCTGGAGAGCGTGCGCGAGTGGTTCCGCGCCGGATTGCGCGCCGAGAGGAAGGACGGCGTGATGTCGCTCTGGAAGGCTGAAGATATCAGAAAGGTGGTGGATCTCTTGGATCGTGCGGGCAGGCTGGCGGCGATCTTGGACAGCGAGAGCTTCAGGAACGTCGCGACGGCGATTCACGACGCGACGGTTCGCGCGCATTACGCGCGCAAGCGCGAGAAGAAAGGCTTTCCGCCGGAGTACGACCTGATGGCGGAACTCGCCTCAGCCGCCGACCGGGGAACAGAGGAGTTCCTGCAGGCGCTCTTCGAGTTCGTCTCGCGGTACAACGACGTGACGATGCGCATGAACGAGCGGGTTGATAAAGAGGAGCACAGGCCCATGCTGCGCGAGAAGGACGTCGACCAGGTAGCGAAGTGGGTTCTGGAGGACCGCACCGGCCTTCTGCCGGCGGCGCTGCTGGCTTACGGGTCGAGTCTATACGGCAAGGAGGAGCCGGATGTTCCGGCCGAAGGTGCGGTAGAAGAAGCCGTGAGCGCAGAAGAATGAATCCGGAGGAGGGGTACTCGGTGGGGATGATGGCTGTGCGGGAGGAAAAGAGTTTGAGCTGGAGCGAGAAGCTGAAGGAGTCGGCGCCGACCGGTGTCGGGATCGCCGCGCGCCTGGCCATGGACGCCCACGCCCTCAACAACGAGGGGACCAGGAACAACGCGATCATCCCGCGCCAGGTCGACGTGGTCCGCGGGGACGAGATTATCCAGACGAACGCCATCTCGGGCGACATGGTCAAGCACGTTTATGTTGACTATCTGCGCAGGCTGAGCGCCGCGGAGGGCGGCGTTCCGCTCTGCAGCGGGTGCGCGGCGGCAAGTCCCAACCGCATCAACCAGGATAGGGAGTTCCAGAGGCTGCTGAGAGGCAGGAATCACGTGGAAGATGCAGAGGTTTTGAAGGCAGCCATTGCAAAGTGCGTCATCGACGACGTGGCCGGCCTTCTGGTCACGATCGGGCGGAGCGTGCCGCGCCGCTCGGCCATCCGGTTTGGCTGGCTGCTCGGGATCCCCGACCTGGTTCGGACGGGACGCTATACGCATGTGAAGCTGGTTTCAGGAGGGGAAGAGGCTGGCGATGAAGGCCGGCCTGCAGACGAAGGGGAAGGCGGAAATTTGAGAGACGGCGCCAACCTTGGGCAGAACATCTTCACGCGCCCGGCCTCAAGCGGGTATTACGGTGTCGTGGCGGAGCTCGACCTCCGGCGGATCGGCTGGAACGATATCTCGCGCGAAGTGGTCGTCGAGGGCGAGAAGCGGGCCAAGCGCAGGAAGCTGGCGGTGGAGGCGCTCTACTGGACGCTGGCGAACCCGAGGGGCGCCCAGGAGAACACCCAGCTGCCCCACGTGCTGGAGATCTCGGGAGCCGTGAGCGTCTCCTTCGGCGAGCTTCCGCCCGTTCTGGCCAGCCCTCTGGCGGAAGGGTATGAAGAGCGCATGCGCGAGATCGCCGATGCTTTCGGCCATCTTGACCGTGACGTCTTTGTCATTCCCTTCGGGTCGTCTGGCGAGCTGGGGGAGATCCTCGCGAAGATCGCCGGGCGTGTGACGGGAGACTGAGGGCCATGCAGGGCAGGCACGCTGTGGTCTGGTACAGGGTCCTGTCGCTCTTCAGCGCCCGCGCTCTGACCGCGAACGCGTTTTCCGCCGTCACCCTGCCCTGCCCCGCCCCGGCCACCGTCAAGATGGCGCTCCTCGCCCATCTTGTGGCACGGGACGGCCCCGGCAGGGCGCAGGAGCACCTCGGCTGGCTGGCGCCGCTCGCGGTTGCCTGGGCGGCGCCCGGCCGCATGGCCGTGAGCGCCGCGATGGTGCGGGTGTTGAAGGGCGACGATGATCGTGACCCGACTGGTGAAAAAGGGATGGAATACAAGAAGTCCGCGGCTCTCAGGGAATACGTGCACATGGACGAGCCCTTCGGAATCGCGATCCTGGACGTCCCAGGAGAGAGGCGGGAGGACCTGGCCGAAGGCCTGGAACGGCTGAGCTTTCTGGGTGTGGCGGAATCGCTCGTGCGGGCGGAGCGGCCTGTGGAGTGGGTTGACGAGCTTCCGGACGGTTTCGTGGTCCTGAAGGAAAGCGAGACCAAAGAGCCTGGAAGCGAGCGCGGCGGGTGGGCGGTCTTGCTGGACGATCTCGGCCCCAGGGCCGACTTCGGGCGGATCTCCGCTTACAGGAAAGTCGGCGATCCCGGGCCGCGCCTCGGGGTGGAGCGCGTGCGCATGCTGGTCCGTCTTCCCCTTCGCGTCAGGCGCCGGACCCGTGACGGGTACGTTCTGGAGCGGGTGGACCGGTGACGGGCGAATCGTCGGTATGGCGCATCCGCTTTCGCCTGGCGGTCGATCGGTGGCGGGGCGATGGCAGGACTCTCTACTCTCCGTCCCACTCGCTCTTCTTCCAGCTCTTGTCGACCGGCTCGGGGGAAGCGGCTCGTTCGGTTCACGACGCGCGCGGGCGCAAGCCGTTCGCCCTTTCGCCCCTCCGGGTGTCCCCGCGCGGCGGCATGGGGGTCGCGGAATGGACGGTGGCGGTCTGGGGACCCCTGGTCACCGCGATGGAAGGCTCCCTGGAGGCCGCTCTCCGTTTCACGGGGGACGTGCTCGGCCACCGGGTGGCGATCGTGGAGGCGCGGCCCGATCCCAAGGTTGCGATCGCCGATCTGGGGGCCGCTGGGGCCGCGGCCGCGTCGGTCGAGGTCGAGTTCCTCTCGCCGACTTTCTTCAGCTTTGGTCGCAGATTCGGCCGCCAACAGTACGAGCTTCTGCCCCTGCCAGAGCTCGTCGTCGGTTCCTGGGCGGCTGCCTGGTGTTCTGCCGGCGGGACGCTCCCGGCTCCCATGCCGGAAGAAGCGTTCCGGGAGTGGCTGGGCGAGCGCGTGGCGGTTCGCTCGATCGAAGGTCTGCACACCGTGACAGTGGACGGTGGGGAGACGGCGCTCACCGGATTTCTCGGTACGGTTCGGTACGCCTGGATAGGCCCGGAGCCATGGGGGCCCGGTCTCCTCGCCGCGCTCGCGCGCTTCGCCTCGTACGCGGGCACGGGCGCGAAGACGGGGCATGGATTCGGCTTGACCGCATTTCAGGGCGGTTCAGAGACGCGGGCCGGACTCGTATGGTGATAGGCACCCAGGCGGGAGGGGTGGCCAGTTGGATCTTTCTGAAGAGGATGCCCTGGTGCCGATCCGCATGGTGGAAGCCCTGACCTACTGTCCAAGGCAGGCTTGGTACCGGTTCGTGCAGGGCGACGATCCGACGAATGAGCATATGGAGCGGGGCTTGGCGAGGCATGCGATCTTCGCCCTGTCGGAAGGCGACACAGGCCTGCCTCCCGGGGTTCGCCGGTACAGGAACCTCTGGGTCATGGCGCCCCGGCTGGGCGTCGTGGGCGTGCTGGACGAGGTCGATGTGGGGACGGAAGAGTGCTGCGTAACGGAGTACAAGACCGCGAAGCTCCGCAGGGAGGTCTGGCCAGGAGTGCGCCTCCAGCTTGCCGTGCAGGTGTTGGCGCTGCGCGAGCACGCCTCAAGCGAGCGGTGGTCAGGTCCTCCTCTCCCTGAGAACGTCCGGTTGCGAGTCTACCTGACCGACTCCAGGCGATACCGGGAGATCCCGTGGACTGAGGATCTGCGCATACAGGCGGTCCGTGCGGTGGAGCAGGCCAAACGGATTCTGGATCTCGGGTCGCCTCCAGAGGGCCGGGTCGGGCCCCGCTGCGGGGAATGCCAGCATGAGCCGATCTGCCTTCCGCTTTGGACCGACATCTGGAGGAAGGAACCGTGACCGCGCTCTATGTGACCGAGGAACATGCCTTCGTGCGCAAGGTGGGTTCAACGCTCGCGGTACGTAAGGCCGACGGGAGCGTCGTGCGCCTGCCCCTGGAGCAGGTCGACCAAGTGATCTGCATCGGGGATGTCTCCTGGAGCGGGGGAGCCCTCAGGGAGCTGAGCGAACTGGGCATCGGGGTGGCGTATATCGGCCCTCGGGGAGAGTGGGTGGGGCGGTGGGAGCCCCGAGAGGCGAAAACTGTGTTGCTCCGCCGCCTTCAGTTTGCCGCCTCCGAGGACCCCGTGCGCTCCCTTAGGCTGGCCCGCGGATTCGTGGCGGGGAAGATACGCAACTGCCGCTCGCTGCTCCAACGAGCTCGCAGGGACGGCATGCTTGCGGATGACGGCGAAGAGGGGCTTCTCGCGGAATTCGTCCTCAAGGCTGAGCATGCGGACAGCTTGGATGAGCTCAGAGGGATCGAGGGAGAGGCGGCGGCCCTCTACTTTCGAGCCTATGGGCGACTCGTGAGTG
>JASBVM010000036.1 GCA_029961055.1 Bacillota bacterium | reverse complement strand
GATCGAGATCGGCGGCAGGGTCGCCGCCCGTGGGGTGGCAGCAGGGGGCCCTGACCTGAGGGGATGGCATGATGGCAAAGCTGCCGTCATGGTAGCAGTTGAGGGAGGGGACCGCCGGCCATGGTATCCGGCCCGGCTCAAGCTCGACAGCATCGGCCCGACCAGATCCTGGTCCTCGGCATCGAGACCAGCTGCGACGAGACCGCGGCCGGGGTGGTGGCGGGCGGCCGCCGCATCCTCTCGAACGTGGTCGCCTCGCAGATCGAGATCCACCGCCCCTACGGCGGCGTCGTCCCGGAGGTCGCCTCGCGCCAGCACCTGGAGCATCTGATGCCGGTGGTGGAGCGGGCCATGGAAGAGGCCGGCGCCGCCTGGTCCGACCTGGACGCCGTCGCCGTCACCCGCGGGCCGGGCCTGGTCGGCGCGCTCCTGGTCGGCCTGAGCGGGGCGAAGGCGCTGGCCTGGGCGCACGACCTGCCGCTGGTGGGCGTCAACCACCTCACCGGCCACATCTACGCCAACTGGCTCTTCGACCCCGAGCCCGAGCTGCCCGCCGTCTGCCTGGTGGTCTCGGGCGGCCACTCGGACCTGGTCCTGGTCGAGGGGCACGACCGCCTGACCGTCCTCGGGCGGACCCGCGACGACGCCGCCGGCGAGGCCTTCGACAAGGTGGCGCGGCTCCTCGGCCTGCCCTACCCCGGCGGTCCGGAGATCGACCGCCTGGCCGGGCGCGGGAACCCGGCCGCCATCCCCTTCCCGCGCTCGCGACCCGACCCGGACGGCTTCGACTTCTCCTTCAGCGGGCTGAAGACCGCGGTGGCGGTGGAGCTGGAGCGCGCGCGGGCGAGCGGGAGGGAGCCCGATCCCGCCGACGTGGCCGCTTCCTTCCAGGAAGCGGTGGTGGACGTCCTCGTCGACCGCCTGCTGGAGGCGGCCGGGCGGTTCGGCGTCCGCCACGTCTGGCTGGCCGGCGGGGTCGCCGCCAACTCCGCCCTGCGCGCGCGCCTCGGCGAGCGCGCCGCGGCCCGCGGCCTCTCGGTCCGCATCCCCCCCATGAAGCTCTGCACCGACAACGGCGCCATGATCGCCGCCGCCGGCACCTTCGCCTTCGCCGCCGGGCGGCGCGACCCGCTCGACCTGGACGCCGAGCCGGAGTGGGCGATCGCGGCGCCGGCGGCGGCGGAGACGGAGACGGAGGCGGAGACGCCGCCCCCGGCCGGGCGGCCACCCGTCCGGGCGAACTAGACCCCCGGGGCAGCCCGCCGCCCCGCCGCCGCGTCGCATATCGCATAATGACGGCGATGAGCGCCATGCGACGGCTGGAGCGACACCCCGTCCGGACCGGGCGGAACGCCATGTGGGAGTGGCCCAGGCTGGCCGGCTTCGGCCGCGCCGTCTGGAACACCGCGATCATCACCCTGGGCCGCTGGATCCCGTGGATGGGGCTGAAGAACGCGCTCTACCGGCGCGCGCTCGGCTGCCGCATCGAGAAGGATGTGGCCATCGCCTTCGGCGTCACCCTCGACCTCTTCTTCCCCCAACGGATCCGCATCGGTGCGAATTCCCTGATCGGGTACAACACCACCATCCTCTGCCACGAGTTCCTCGTGGACGAGATCCGGCTGGGCGACGTCGAGATCGGCCGGAACGTCATGATCGGCGCCAACTGCACCATCCTCCCCGGCGTCCGCATCGGGGACGGGGCGGTGGTGGGGGCCGGTTCGCTGGTCAACCGCGACGTCCCGCCGGGGGAGCGGTGGGGGGGCGTGCCGGCCAGGCCGCTGGGGCCGGCGGGCGGAACGGGGAGGCCGGGGGCGCGGTCCTAGTCCGCGAAGGGGCCGCGAAGGGGCCGCGAGGGGTCGCGAAGGGGTATGGGCGTTCCGGAGGGGCGCCAGACTAGTCCATGTCCGGGGTGGCATGGAATTCCAAGCGGGAGCCGACGGCGCGGCGACGCGTCAGGCTTCCTGGCGAAAGCGCGTGAAACCTGGTGACACGGCGCCGGTACGGGCCATAGGCTGGGCGTGCCGGCGCCGGTCGGGCGGGAGGGATCCCCGGACGGGGGAGATGGTGACGTTGAAACGGTTCCACTTCCTGGGCGTGGGCGGCTACGGGATGAGCGCGCTGGCCGAGGTGCTCCTCGCCCGGGGCTTCGAGATCTCGGGATGCGACGTGAAGCCGAACGCGAAGACCGAACGCCTGGTCGCCAAGGGGATGCCCTTCGAGGCGCGGCACGACCCCGCCCACCTGGAGGGCGTCTCGGCGCTGGTCTACACCACCGACGTGCCGCCGGAGAACCCGGAGCTGCTGGCGGCGCGGCAGCGGCAGATCCCCGTCCTCCACCGGAGCGAGCTTCTGGCCTGGCTGCTTCACGAGCGACGGGGGATCGCCGTCACAGGAAGCCACGGCAAGACCACGACCACCTCCATGATCGGCCTCATCCTGGAGCGGGCGGGGCTCGACCCGACGCTGCTCGTCGGCGGCGAGCCCAGCTACCTGGGCACCTGCGGCAAGGAAGGGTCGGGGCCGTACTGCGTCGCCGAGGCGTGCGAGAGCGACGCCTCGTTTCTCCGGTATCATCCTCAGATCGCGGTGGTCACCAACGTCGAGCCGGAGCACCTGGACCACTACGGGAACGACTTCCGCCGGCTGGTGGAGGCCTTCGGGCGCTTCCTGCGCAACGTGCCGGCGGACGGGGCGGCGGTGGTCAACGCCGACGACCCCTCGCTGATGGCCGAGGTGCGGGCGCGGGCGGAGGACGGGCGGGGGCGGGGGCTCGCCTGCCGCCTGATCACCTACGGCCTGGAGGCGCCCGCGGCGGAGTGGAGCGCCCGCGACCTGGAGCTCGACGCCGAGGGGACGCGCTTCACCGCGCTCCGCGGCGGGCGGCCCGTGGCCGAGGTGGAGCTCCGCGTCCCCGGCCGGCACAACGTGGCCAACGCGCTGGCGGCCATGGCGGCGGCGGAGGCGGCGGGCGTCGACCCGCACCTCGCCGCCCGGGTGCTGGGCGAGTACGCCGGGGCCCACCGCCGCTTCGAGGTGCTGGGGGTCAGCGACGGGGTGACCGTGGTGGACGACTACGCCCACCACCCCACCGAGATCCGCGCCACCCTCCGCGCCGCGCGCCAGCGGGCGCGGGGCCGGGTGGTGGCCGCCTTCCAGCCGCAGCGCTACGTGCGGACGCAGCTCCTCCTGGAGGAGTTCTCCACCGCCTTCCAGGACGCCGACGAGGTGGTGCTGGCCGACATCTACTCGCCGCCGGGCGAGAAGGCGATCCCCGGCATCAGCTCCGAGGTGCTGGCGGACCGGATCGCCGAGCGGACGGGGCGGCGACCGCGGGTGGTCCACGACCGCCAGGCGATGGTGGAGGTGCTCCGCGAGAGCGCCCGGGCCGGCGACCTGGTGATCACCATGGGCGCCGGCGACATCGACCAGGTGGGCCACGCCCTGGTCCGGGAGCTGGCCCGTCTCCACGCTTCCTGAGGTGTTGGCCCGCCTCCGCGCCGCGTGATATGCTGGGCCAACAAATTCGGGGGCGGCGGAATTCGTAGGCGCCGCCCCCGGCCCACGGAGGGAGCCTTCTCTTGCTCGAGGTGACAGACCGTCTGCTGGGGACGGCGCTCACGTTCGACGACGTGCTGCTCGTCCCGCAGGAGTCGCACGTCCTTCCCCGCCAGGCCGACACCCGCACCCGCCTCACCCGCGAGCTCCACCTCAACATCCCCCTGATCAGCGCCGCCATGGACACGGTCACCGAGAGCCGTCTCGCCATCGCCATCGCCCGCGAGGGCGGGATCGGCGTCATCCACAAGAACATGCCCGCGGAGCGCCAGGCGGCCGAGGTGGACAAGGTGAAGCGGAGCGAGTTCGGCGTCATCACCGACCCGTTCTTCCTCTCGCCCGACCACCTGGTGGAGGACGCGGTGACGCTGATGGAGCGCTACCACATCTCCGGCGTCCCCGTGGTCGAGGAGGGCAGCGGCCGCCTGGTCGGCATCCTGACCAACCGCGACATCCGCTTCGAGACCAACTACCGGCGCCCGATCCGCGAGGTGATGACCTCCGAGGGACTGGTCACCGCCCCCGTCGGCACCACGCTGGAGGAAGCCAAGGAGATCCTGGCCGCCCACCGCATCGAGAAGCTGCCCCTGGTCGACGCCGACTTCCACCTGCGCGGGCTGATCACCATCAAGGACATCGAGAAGGCGCGCCGCTACCCCTCCGCCGCCAAGGACGCCAAGGGCCGCCTGCTGGTGGCGGCGGCGGTGGGCACGGGGGCCGGCGACGTGGAGCGGGCCGAGGCGCTGGTCCGGGCCGGCGCCGACGCGCTGGTCGTCGACTCCGCCCACGGCCACTCCGAGGGCGTGATCCGCTTCACGCGCCAGCTGAAGCAGCACTTCCCCGACGTCCAGGTGATCGCCGGCAACGTGGCCACCGCCGAGGGCGCGCGGGCGCTGATCGAGGCGGGCGCCGACGCGGTCAAGGTGGGGATCGGCCCGGGCTCCATCTGCACCACCCGCGTCGTCGCCGGCGTGGGCGTCCCGCAGCTGACCGCCATCCTGGAGTGCGCCGCCGAGGCCTCCCGCTACGATGTGCCGGTGATCGCCGACGGCGGGATCAAGTACTCGGGCGACATCGTCAAGGCCATCGCCGCCGGCGCCCACACGGTGATGATCGGCAGCCTCTTCGCCGGCACCGAGGAGAGCCCCGGCGAGACCGAGATCTACCAGGGCCGCGCCTACAAGGTCTACCGGGGCATGGGCTCGCTCGGCGCCATGCGCCAGGGCTCCAGCGACCGCTACTTCCAGGAGGGCAACGGCAAGCTGGTCCCCGAGGGGGTGGAGGGGCGCGTCCCCTACCGGGGCTCGCTCTCGGACATGGTCTACCAGCTGGTGGGCGGGCTCCGCTCGGGCATGGGCTACGTGGGCGCGCCGGACATCGAGACGCTGCGGACGCGGACCCGCTTCATCCGCATCACCAACGCCGGGCTGCGCGAGTCCCACCCGCACGACGTCCAGATCACCAAGGAGCCGCCCAACTACACGGTCGAGCGGGAGCGGTAGGACGGCGGCGAGAGCCGGAGTGGGAGCGGGAACCGGAACGGGCGTGGCCGCCGCGGCGGGAAGCCGCTGCGGCGGCGCCGGGCGAACCGCGCGGGCGGCGGGCGCTGCTGGACTGCGGGAGCGCTGCGGGACCTCGCTCGAGGGTATATCCCGGAGCCTATGTCACGCAGGGAGCGCCCGCCGGCGGGCCGAAAACTCCTTCCATGACCCGCGACGCTTCGACGCCCCGCTTCCGCGCGGCGCGCCCGGAGGATCGTGCCGCCATCCTGGCCCTGCCGACCCGCTTCGAGGGGGACTACGTTCCGTACTTCCTGGACGAGTGGCTGGCCGAGCGGCCGGTCCGCCTCTGGGTGGCGGAGGTGGAGGGCCGGGTGGCCGGCTTCGCCCATCTCACGTGGACCGCGCCCGGGGAGGCCTGGCTCCACGCCATGCGCATCGGCGTCGCCCACGAGGGGCGCGGCCTGGGGACCGCCTTCACCCGCTGGCAGCTGGAGCAGGCCAGGGCCGCCGGTGCCCGGGTGGTCCGGCTGATCACCGAAGAGGCGAACGCCGCCGTCCACCGCATCATGGAGCGGCTGGGCGTGCCGCTCCTGGCCCGCTGGCGGATCGCCGACCGGATGCCCGTCGACGCGCTCCTGGCCGCGCTGGGCCCGGGGCCCGAGGAAGCCCGGCCGGTCCCGCCGGGCGATGCGCGGGAGCTCGCCGCGGACCGGCTCGCCGGGGCGCGGCCGGCGGGCGGCCGCCCAGCCCTCGTGGCCGTGGCGGGCTCGCCCTGGGAGCTCCGCTCCCTCGACGCGGGCGTGCTCGCCGAGGCGGCGTCGAGGCGACAGCTCTTCCTGGCCGGCGAGGGCGCCGGGCGGGCGGTGGCGCTCCTCGGCGAGGGCGAAGAGGCGGCGCCTCCCGCGGGCGGGGTGCGCCCCGCGCGGGAGCCCTTCCTGCGCTGGCTGGCCGGCGGGGAGGCAGGCCGGCGCCGTCTCCTCCGCGCCCTTCTGCGCGGCTTCCGCGCGCAGGGCGTGGAGCGGTGGTCGGTGAGCCTGCCGGAGGAGGAGCGGACCGGCTGGCTCGAGGAGCTGCTGCCGGCTTGGCAGCCGTACGCTCCGCACGACCAGGCCCGCTGGATCCGGCTGCGGGTCTACGGCTGTGAACGACGGGAGGCGAGCGCATGACCTTCTCCATCGTCGCCCACGACCCGGCCTCGGGCAGCTGGGGCGTGGCGGTCCAGAGCAGGTTCCTCGCCGTCGGCGCGCTGGTCCCCTGGGCCCGCGCCGGCGTCGGCGCCATCGCCACCCAGGCCTGGTGCAACACCAGCTACGGCCCGCGCGGCCTCGAGCTCCTCCGCCAGGGGCGCTCGGCGCGGGAGGTGGTGGAGGAGCTGACCGCCTCCGACGAGGGGCGGAGCCAGCGCCAGCTGGCGGTGGTCGACGCCCGGGGCGAGGCGTACGCCTGGACCGGCGCCGCCTGCCCCGACTGGGCGGGCCACCGGACCGGGCCGGGCTTCAGCTGCCAGGGGAACATCCTCGCCGGCCCGCGGGTGGTGGAGGCCATGGCGGAGGCCTTTGCCGGCGCCGGGGGCGAGCTGGCCGACCGGCTCCTGGCGGCGCTCCGCGCCGGCCAGGCGGCGGGCGGCGACCGGCGCGGGCAGCAGTCGGCGGCGCTGCTGGTGGTCCGCGAGCGGGGCGGCTACGGCGGCTTCGACGACCGCGCCCTGGACCTCCGGGTCGACGATCATCCCCGGCCGATCGAGGAGCTGGCGCGCCTCCTCGACCTGCACCGGCTCTACTTCGGCCGGAGCCGCGAGGTCCTTCCCATCGAGGGCGAGACGGCGCGCCGGCTGCTGGCGGTGCTGGAGGCGGCGGGGATGGGCGCCCGGCCGGGGGCCGGCCCCGCGGCCGGGGGCGGGGAGGCCTGGAGCGAGGCGGCCGAGCGGGCGCTCCGGGAGCTCTACGGCATCGAGAACTTCGAGGAGCGGGATCCGGGTCCGGGGAGGGTCGACGCCGAGGTGCTCGACTTCCTGGTGAGGAAGTACGCCCCGGCGACGTGACCGGCCGCCCGGGCCGCACGCCGGGAGGCCGGGTGGCCGGGGCGGGCCCGGCGCCGACGGAGAGCGGGAGGTGGGAGCGGTGGCCGAGACGGTGATCCTGAGCGGCGCGCGGACGCCCTTCGGTCGCTTCGGCGGGGCGCTGCGCGACGTGCCGGCCGTGGAGCTGGGGGCGGTCGCCATCCGCGGGGCGCTGGAACGGGGCGGCGCCCGCGGCGAGCAGGTCGACTACGTCTTCATGGGCATGGTGCTGCAGGCCGGCGCGGGGCAGATCCCCTCGCGCCAGGCGGCCTGGAGGGCGGGCATCCCCTGGGAGGTCCCCTCCGACACCGTCAACAAGGTCTGCGCCTCGGGGCTCCGCGCGGCCAACCTGGCCGACGCGCTGATCCGCCTGGGCGAGGCCTCGCTGGTGGTGGCGGGGGGCATGGAGAGCATGTCCGGGGCGCCCTTCCTGGTGCAGGGGGCGCGCTGGGGACTGCGCATGGGCGACGGGCAGCTGGTGGACGTGGCGGTTCACGACGGTCTCACCTGCCCCTTCGGCGGCGTGCACATGGGCGTCTACGGCAGCGAGGTGGCCGCCGAGTTCGGCGTCGGCCGCGAGGAGCAGGACGCCTGGGCCTACCGTTCGCACGTGCGCGCGCTGGCCGCCATCGACGACGGTCGCATGGGCGAGGAGGTCGTCCCCGTCACCGTCCCCCAGAGGAAGGGGGACCCCCTCCGGGTGACCACCGACGAGGGGCCGCGGCGGGACACCAGCCTCGAGGCGCTGGCGCGGCTGAAGCCCGCCTTCCAGCCGGACGGGACGGTGACGGCGGGGAACGCGCCGGGACTGAACGACGGGGCGGCCGCCCTGCTCCTGGCCAGCCGCGAGCGGGCGGAGGAGCTGGGAGTCCGGCCGCTGGCCACGGTGGTCAGCCAGGGACAGGTCTCCGCCGAGCCGCGCTACCTGCACACCGTCCCCTGGCTGGCCGCGAAGAAGGCGCTGGAGAAGGCGGGGGTCCGCCCGGAGGAAGTGGCGCTCTGGGAGATCAACGAGGCCTTCGCCGCCGTCACCCTGGTCAGCATGAAGCTGGGCGGCCTCGACCCGGAGCGGGTCAACGTCGACGGCGGCGCGGTCGCCCTCGGCCATCCCGTCGGCGCCAGCGGCGCCCGCATCCTCCTCCATCTGGTCTACGAGCTCCGGCGCCGGGGCGGCGGCTATGGCGTCGCCGCCATCTGCTCGGGCGGGGGCCAGGGGGAGGCGACGCTGGTCCGGGTCGAGCCCTGAGGAGCGCGGGGGCCGCCCGCGGCCGCAGCGGTCCGTGCGGGACGCGGGTCGAGCCGAGCCGAGGAGGGGAGCACCGTGGCGCAGGCGATCGAGCGCATCTTCGTCGCAGGGGCCGGCCAGATGGGGAGCGGCATCGCCGCGGCGGAGTCCGGCGACCCGGCCTGGCGCGGCCTGGCGGCGCTCCCGCCGGAGCTCCTGGCCGAGCGCGCCGCCGAGGCGGCCCGGCTCGGGCTCCCGCCCGTGGTCCACGCCATCGGCGACGCCGCGGTCGACGCGGCCCTCGCCGCCTGGGAGGCGGTGGCCCCCCGCCTGGCCACGGCCCGGGGGAGGCCGCGCCCGCGCTTCCGGATCGTCCACGCCCAGGTGCTCCGCCCCGACCAGATGGCACGGATGGCGGCGCCCGGCCTCGTCCTCGACGTCCAGCCCGGTTTCGTCCTCACCGACTCGGCCTGGGCCGAGGCGCGCCTGGGCGCGAAGCGGGCGCGGACGTCCTACGCCTGGCGCAGCCTCCTCGCCGCCGGCGCCCGCCTGGCGGGAGGCTCGGACGCTCCCGTGGAAAGCCTCCGCCCGCTGAGCGGGATCGACGCCGCCATCCGGCGCCCCCGTTCCGGCCCGGCCTCCCCGGCGCGAGAGGACCCCTGGTTCCCGGCGGAGCGGCTGAGCCCGGCCCAGGCCTTCGCCCTCTACACCGAAGGCGGTGCCTGGGCGGCGGGCCTGGAGGACCGCTTCGGCCGCATCGAGCCGGGCCGCGCGGCCGACATGACCATCTTGGCTTTCGATCCGCTTCGCGACCCCATCCCGCGGCAGGGGGGTGTGCTGGGAACCGTGGTCGCCGGGCTGCCGCGGCCGCCCGCGCCATGACCGGTCCGGGCCTTGGGCGGACAGCCCGCGGGCGCGGGTGCCGCGGCCGGGGCGGGCGAGGCGGCCGGACCGAGGCCGTCCCGCCTGCCGAGCCCGTACCGGCCGTCGCCGCGCCCGCCCACGGGCTCCCGTTCGGCGCCGCGCTCGCTCCAGCCGCTCTCCACCAGCCCGGGGCCCATGGCCTCGCCGAGGAAGCGGCTCGGCGTCCCGTCGGAGCTGGAGCCGAAGATGGTGCGGTGCCAGGCGTGGACCAGGTAGAGCTTCTCGCGCGCGCGCGTCATGCCCACGTAGCAGAGGCGCCGCTCCTCCTCCAGGCGGTCGGGCTCCTCCACCGAACGGCTGTGCGGGAAGAGCCCCTCCTCCATCCCGATCAGCCAGACCACCCGGAACTCCAGCCCCTTGGCGCTGTGGAGCGTCATCAGCGTCATCTGCTCGCCGCCGCTCTCGGCCACGTCCACCTCGCTGAGGAGCGCGATCTCGTTGAGGAAGGCGCCGAGCCGCGCCAGCCCCTCCGCCTCCGGCGCCGCTCCCTCGCCGGGGACGGCGCCCGGCGCGCGCGCGGCCAGGCCCCGCGCCGCCAGGTCGTACTCCCGCGCCACGGTCAGGAACTCGTCCAGGTTCTCGCGCCGGGTGGCCGCCTCGATGGAGTCGTCCTCCTCCAGCGCCTGGCGGTAGCCCGTCCGCTCCAGCACCTCCTGGCAGGTCTCGAAGAGGCTGAGCTCGCGGGCGCGCTGCCGGAGCTCGTCCATCAGGCCGGCGAAGGCGGCCACGCGCCGGCGTGCCGCCGGGCCCAGCTCCTCCAGGCGGGCGGGGTCGTGGAGCGCCTGCTCCAGGCCGATGCCCTCCGAGAGGCCCAGGATCCGCTCCACCGTCTGCGCGCCGATGCCGCGGCGCGGCACGTTGACGATGCGCTGGAAGGCCGCCCGGTCCTCGGGGTTGGCGATCAACCTCAGGTAGGCCAGGAGGTCGCGGATCTCCTTCCGCTCGTAGAAGCGGAGGCCGCCCACCACCGCGTAGGGGATGCCGGCGGCGAGGAGCGCTTCCTCCACCGGGCGCGACTGGGCGTGGGTCCTGTAAAGGACGGCCATCTCGCCCCACGGGACCGGCTCGGCCGGCCCGCCCTCGGAGGCCAGCCCCTCGCGGTGGAGCCGGCGCGCCTCGCGGACGACGAAGTCGGCCTCGTCCCCCTCATCCAGCGCGTGATGGAGCGTCACCGGCGCGCCGCCCGGCGTCCGCGTCCAGAGCTCCTTCGGCATCCGCTGCCGGTTGTGGGCGATCACCCGCGTGGCCGCGTCCAGGATGGGCTGGGTCGAGCGGTAGTTCTGCTCGAGCTTGATCACCCTGGCCTGGGGGAAGTCTTCCTCGAACTGGAGGATGTTGCGGATGTCGGCGCCGCGCCAGCCGTAGATCGACTGGTCGGAGTCGCCCACCACCAGCAGGTGGCCGCGGTCGCGGGTGAGCGCGCGGACGATCCGGTACTGCGCGCGGTTGGTGTCCTGGTACTCGTCCACCAGGATCTCCAGGAAGCGCTCGGCGTACCGCCGCCGCACCTCCTCGTCGCCCTCCAGGAGGCGGACCGTCCGGACCAGGAGGTCGTCGAAGTCGAGCGCGCCGTCCTGCTCCAGCGCCTGCTGGTACTGGCGGTAGACCTCCGCCACCTGCTGCTCGTAGAAGCTCTCCGCCTGCCGGGCCATCTCCTCCGGCCCGATCAGCTCGTTCTTCGCCCGGCTGATGGCCGAGCGGACACCCGCCGGCGTCCAGCGCCGCTCCGACAGGTCCAGGCGGCGGAGGATCTGGCGGACCACCGTCCGCTGGTCGTCCTCGTCCAGGATGGTGAAGGAAGGCGAGAGCCCGGCCCGGTCCGCCTCCCGGCGGAGGATCCGCGCGCAGACCGCATGGAAGGTGCCCACCCAGAGCTCCCGCGCCTCTTCGCCCAGGAGCGCCTCCAGGCGCTCCTGCATCTCCCGCGCCGCCTTGTTGGTGAAGGTGATGGCCAGGATCCGCCAGGCCGGCACGCCTTCGGCACGGACCAGCCAGGCCACGCGGCGGGTGAGGACGCGCGTCTTGCCGCTCCCCGCCCCCGCCAGGATGAGAAGCGGTCCCCCGTGGTGGGTGACCGCTTCCTGCTGCTGCGGGTTGAGATCGGCCAGCAGCTCCTTCCCCGGTTCGGCACGCCCCCGGGCCGTCGTCGCCTCGTTCAGTCCACTCACCGCCTCCGGGGAGTTCGTCCCCGGAGAGACCGGTTTCGTCGGGCGTCGCGCCCTCCCCTGCGAGGCAGCGAGGAAGCGAGGAGGCTCGCCGCGACCCCGGTCAGCCTCCGCCTCCTCCTCCCCCGCCGGCTCCTCCCCCGCCGCCCGAGGCGCCGCCGCCACCGCCCGAGGCGCCGCCGCTGCTCAGCATCTGCATCAGCGAGCTCTTCACCTGCTGCTGGAGCTGGCTCTGCACCCGCGGCGACTGCAGGATGCCGGTCAACGCCTGCTCCAGCGCCGCCTGCCCGGCCGGGCTCCGGAGGGCGCGGATCACCTCGCTCTCCAGCCTCTTCTGCATGGAGGGCGAGCCGAGCTCCTCGCGGACGACGGGCGCCACCGCCTGCGAGCGGACTTCCTGGCGGATCCACTGCGAGGCCTGGGGCGAGCCCATCTCCTCCCGGACGATGGTGCGGATCTCGGCGCGGCTGACGGCGCCCGAGGAGCCGGAAGTCCCGCCACCGCCCATACCGCCGCTCCCGCCCGCGCTGCAGGCGGCCGCCAGGAGGCCCATGGCGAGAAGAGCGACCACCCGCGCCCGTTCGCCGGCCCTGCGGCCCCCGGCGCCGGGCCCCCGCACGCCTTGCCGGGCGATGCCCACCCTCCGCACCAGACGAGAACCCCCGCCCGCTAGCATGCCAGCCCGGGGCGCCGCTCTATGCGGTCGCCCGGGCGGCGGGCCCCGGCAGGCGGTCGCGGGGAGGGCCAGGGAGGCGGGAGCAGGGCCGCCGCGCCCGCGCGGGGGCTACTCGGCCTCGATGCCCGCCCGGCGGAAGAGCTGGTCCACGTGGCCGAGCCCCGCCCGGGGATCGAAGAGCCGGTCGAGGCGGCTCGGGTCCAGCGCGGCGCGCACCTCCGCGTCCGCCTCCAGCTCCGCCCGGAAGCCGTCGCCCCGCTCCCAGGCGCGGAAGGCGGCTCGCTGGACGTGCTCGTAGGCGCGCTCGCGGCTCCAGCCGGCCTCCACCAGTGCCAGCAGCACCCGCTCCGAGGCGATCAGGCCGCCGCCCGCCTCCAGGTTCCGGCGCATCCGGCCGGGCTGGACCTCCCACCCTTCCACCAGCTGGCGGAGGAGGGTGAGCGCGTAGTCCAGCGCCTCGAAGAGGTCGGGCAGCACCACCCGCTCCACCGAGGAGTGGCTGATGTCCCGCTCGTGCCAGAGCGCCTGGTCCTCGAAGAGCGCCGCCGCCTCGTTCCGGACCAGGCGCGCCAGCCCCGTCAGCCGCTCCGCCTTCTCGGGGTTGCGCTTGTGCGGCATCGCCGACGACCCCTTCTGGCCGCCGCGGAAGGGTTCGAAGAGCTCGCCCAGCTCGCTCCGCTGCAGGTGGCGGATCTCCAGCGCGAAGCGCTCGACCCCTCCGGCCAGGGTGATCAGCGCCCCGGCCAGCGCAGCCAGCCGGTCGCGGGCGACCACCTGGGTGGCGACGGGCTCGGCGCGCAGCCCCAGCAGCGCCATCGCCCGCTCCTCCACCTCCGGCGGCAGGAAGCCGAAGACGCCCACCGCCCCCGACAGCTTCCCCACCGCCACCTCCTCGCGCGCCCGGCGGAGCCGCTCGCGGTGGCGGAGGAGCTCGGCGTGCCATCCGGCCAGCTTGACGCCGAAGGTGATGGGCTCGGCCAGCATGCCGTGGGTCCGCCCGGCCATCAGCGTCTCCCGGTGGCGCCGCGCCTCCGCCGCCACCGCCAGGCGGAGACGCTCCAGGTCCTCCAGAAGCAGGTCCACCGCGTCCCGGAGCGCCAGGCCGAGCGCCGTGTCCTTGACGTCGTTGGAGGTGAGGCCGTAGTGGAGCCACCGGCCCGCCTCCCCCAGGGAGCGGGCGAGCACGGTGGTGAAGGCGATCAGGTCGTGCTGGACCACCGCTTCCTCGCGCTGCACCGCCTCCGGGTCGACGGGGGGCGCGGCGGCGATGGCCCGGGCGGCCTCGGCCGGGATCACCCCCGCCTCGGCCGACGCCCGGGCGGCCGCCGCCTCCACCCGCTGCCAGCGCTCCAGGCGGGCCTTGTCGCTCCAGAGGACGCCCATCTCGGGCCGGATGTACCGCGGGTCCATGGTCGCACTCCTCCTCGCTGGTTCGTGTCGTGAAGGAGACCGGGCGCGGGAGGAAGAGGGAGCGCGATCGCCCGCCCCTCCCCCCTGCGGGCCGCGGAACCCTCCCGCCCCTGCCGCCCCCGGCCCCTCCCGCCCGTCGGGCGCCCACCCGGTCTTCCGATGGATTACACTACGGATACTGACCCGTGCGGAGGCGCGACAAGGGCGCGGAAAGGGGATGGAGACAGGATGGTGCGTCTCGGCTGGTGTACCCTGCTGGTGCGCCGCTTCCGGCGCGAGGCGCTGGCCCTGGCGGCGGTGATCCTGATGGAGCACCTGGGGTGGCTGCCCCGGCTTCCCGCCGACCCCTTCGCCTCCGCGGCCCAGGCGGCGCCGTCGGCGCCCTCGCCGCTCTGGCTGACGGCGCTGACCCTGGCGGTGGCGCTCCTGGGCTTCTTCGTCCCCCGGGAGGAGCAGCCGGGCCCTCTCGCCGCGCTGCGGGGGCGGGCGGCGGGCGGTACCGCGGGCGCACCCGCGGAGGACGGCTCCGCCCCGGCGGGACCGGGGAGCGACCGCGGGATCAGTCCGGTTCCTCCGACTCGTCCAGCGAGATGAGGCCCACCCGGAGCGCGTACTTGGTCAGCTCCACCGCGTCGTGCAGGTCCAGCTTCTCCATGATGTTGCCGCGGTGGGCCTGGACGGTCTTGATGCTGATCATCAGCTTGTCCGCGATCTCCTGGTTGGTGTGACCGCGGGCGATCAGGCGGAGCACCTCCTGCTCCCGCTCGGTCAGCACGTCCGGCGCCTGGAGCCGCGGCAGGAGCGGCTGGCCGCCGCCCTCGGCGTGGCTGCCGGCGAAGACCGCCCGGCTCAGCTCGGGGTTGAGGACCGTATGGCCCTCGTGGACGGCGCGGATGGCGGAGACCAGCTCCCGTGCCGCCGAGCGCTTGAGCACGTAGCCCGAGGCGCCCGCCTGCATGATGGTGCGGACGTACTCCTCGTTGTCGTGCATGGTGAGGACCAGCACCCGCACCTCCGGGTGACGGCGGAGGATGGCCTGGGTGGCGTCGACGCCGTTCATGCGCGGCAGCCCGATGTCCATCAGCACCACGTCGGGCAGGAGCCGGTCCGCCAGCTCCACCGCCTGGACGCCGTCGCCCGCCTCGCCCACCACCTCGATGTCCTCCTGCTCCTCGAGCAGCGAGCGGATCCCTTCGCGGAGGATGGTGTGGTCGTCAACCAGCAGCACGCGTATGCGTTGCATCCTGAAGGGCCCCTTCCTTCCGGGGGATGGCGAGCTCGACCGTGGTCCCCTGACCCGGGCGGGAGTGGATCTCGAGCCGTCCCTCCACCAGGGCGGCCCGTTCCCGCATGCCGGCCAGACCGATGCTCCGTTCGGGCTGGGCGAGGATCTGTTCCGGCGAGAAGCCGCGCCCGTCGTCCTGTATCCGAAGATAGAGAAGATCGGGCTCCTCGTGTAGCTCCACGGAGACGCGCTGGGCGCGGGCGTGCAGGAGGACGTTGGTGATCGCCTCCTGGGCGACGCGAAAGATGACGGTCTCCATCTCGTCCGGCAGCCGGTGATCGAAGCCGGTCACGTCCAGCTCCACCTGGACGCCGGCCGGATCCAGCTTGGTGTGGGCGTACCAGCGGAGGGCCGGCACCAGCCCCAGGTCGTCCAGCACGGTCGGGCGGAGGTCCATGGTCAGTTTCCGCACCTCGTCCAGCGTCTGCTCCACCAGCTCGCGGCTCTCCTGCAGGCGTTTCCGCGCCTGGATCACCTGGCTCCCGCCCTGGTCGTCGCTGCAGTGCGGAAGCGCCCTGCTGGTCAGCTCCAGGTTGAGCAGGAGCGTGGCCAGCGCCTGGCTGGTCTCGTCGTGGAGCTCCCGGGCGATCCGCTTCCTCTCCTGCTCCAGCGCCTTCAGGATCTGCGAGGCCGCGGTCCGCCGCTGCTCCTGCAGCCGGTCCAGCATGGCGTTGAGCGTCTCCGCCACCCGGCGGACGTCGGGGTCGTCCCGGATCTCCGGCGCGCGGGCGTCGAGCTGGCCGCGCTCCACCGCCTCCATCACGTCGCGCAGCTGGTAGATGGGCCGGAAGGCCAGCTCCACCAGGAGGAAGTTGATCGCCAGCGTGGCCGACAGCCCCAGGACGACGAAGGGGAGCATCGTCTCCAGCACCCCGCCGGCGCGGATCCCCCAGAGGGTCAGCGCGACGCCGCCGACCGCGCCGATGATGATGATCACCCCGTTGGCGATCATCACCTTCCAGAGCATCGAGACCCGCTCATGCACGCTCCTGATCCAGCGCACCCCGATCCGCTCCCCGCGCCTCCGTCCCGCTCCCGCGCCGTCCCTCCGGTCCCGGGCCGCTCGCTCACTCCCACTCGATGGTCGCCGGGGGCTTCGAGGTGATGTCGTAGACGACGCGGTTGACGCCGGCCACCTCGTTGACCACCCGGGTGGAGATCCTCTCCAGCACATCATAGGGCAGCCGCGCCCAGTCGGCCGTCATGCCGTCCTCGCTGGTCACGGCGCGCACCACCAGCGTCTGCTCGTAGGTGCGGTGGTCGCCCATCACGCCCACGCTGGCGAGCGGCGTCAGCACCGCGAAGGCCTGCCAGAGGCGGCCGGCCAGGCCGGCCTGGCGGATCTCCTCGCGGACGATGGCGTCGGCCTGGCGGAGCGTGGCCAGCTTCGCCTCCGTCACCTCGCCCAGGATGCGGATGGCCAGCCCCGGCCCCGGGAACGGCTCGCGGCCGACGATCTCCTCCGGCAGCCCCAGCCTGCGCCCGATCTCCCGCACCTCGTCCTTGAAGAGGCGGCGGAGCGGCTCCACGAGGCGGAGATCCATCCGCTCGGGCAGGCCGCCCACGTTGTGGTGGCTCTTGATGGTCGCCGCCCCCGGCCCGCCGCTCTCGACCACGTCCGGGTAGAGCGTCCCCTGGACCAGCCAGCCGATGGGTCCCTCCGCCTCCAGCCGCCGCGCCAGCTCCTCGAAGGTGCGGATGAACTCCTCGCCCACCCGCTTCCTCTTCTCCTCGGGGTCGGTGACGCCGCGCAGCCGGCCGAGGAAGCGCTCCCCGGCGTCGACGGCGACGAAACGCCGGCCCAGGAGCGGCTCGAAGGTGGCGCGGACCGCCTCCGGCTCGCCCTGGCGGAGGAGCCCGTGATCGACGAAGACCGCCACCAGCCGGTCGCCCAGCGCGCGGTGCGCCAGCGTCGCGGCCACCGCGGAGTCGACGCCGCCGGAGAGCGCCGCGATGGCCCGCCCGTCGCCCACGGCCGCGCGGATCTCGGCCACCGCCTCCTCGATGAAGTCGCCCATGGACCAGCTCGGGCGCAGCCCCGCCACGCGGAAGAGGAAGTTGGCCAGGATCTCGCGCCCGTACCGGGTGTGGCTCACCTCCGGGTGGAACTGGAGGCCGTAGAGCCGCCGCCGCGGGTCGCCCATGGCCGCCACCGGCGTCCGCTCCGTCGCGGCCAGCGGCAGGAAGCCCTCCGGAACCGCCCTCACCTGGTCCCCGTGGCTCATCCAGACCTGCGCCTCCGCGGGCACCCCCTGGAAGAGGCCGCCCGCCCCGGGCGGCGGGGCCAGCCGCAGCTCGGCCGGCCCGTACTCGCCGCCCCCGCCCGCCACCTCGCCGCCCAGGGCCAGCGCCATCAGCTGCATGCCGTAGCAGATCCCCAGGACCGGCAACCCGCTTGCGAAGAGCTCGGGCTCCAGGCGCGGCGCGCCGGGCTCGTAGACGCTGGCCGGCCCGCCGCTCAGGACAAGGGCGCCCGGCCGGGCTTCCCGGACCCGCCGGAGCGCCTCCGCCGCCGGCACGATCTCCGAGTAGACGCCCAGCTCGCGGATGCGGCGGGCGATCAGCTGCGCGTACTGGGCGCCGAAGTCGACGACCAGGACCGTCTCCTCCGCCGGCACCGTCACCGGGGCCTCAACTCCCCTCGCCCCCGTCCGGCTCGGCGCCGCCGGCGTAGACCTCGCGCCGGAGGACGCCGACGTACGGCAGGTTCCGGTAGCGGCCCGCGTAGTCGAGCCCGTAGCCGACCAGGAACTCGTTGGGCGTGACGAAGCCGACGTAGTCCGCCCCCACCCGGCGCGCCGCCGGCGAATCCTTCTGCAGGAGCGTGCACGTCCTCAGCACCCGCGGCCGGCGCGTGGCCAGCGTCTCCCTCAGGTAGGCCAGCGTCAGCCCCGAGTCGATGACGTCCTCCACGATGACCACGTCGTCGCCCTCGATGTTCTCGCCCAGGTCGTGCAGGATCCGGACCACGCCCGAGGAGCGGCTGGACGTGCCGTAGCTGGAGACGGCCATGAAGTCCATCCGCACCTCCATCGGGATGGCCCGCACCAGGTCGGCCATGAAGATGACCGCTCCGCGCAGGATGCCCACCAGCAGCGGCCGTCGCCCGGCGAAGTCGCGGGCGATCTCGAGCCCCAGCTCCCGGACCCGCGCCTGGATCCGCTCCGCAGGAAGGAGCACCCGCTCCACGTCCGGATGGGCCGCCCAGCCCCCGCCCGGCGCGCCGTCCTTCGACACCCCCGCGCCGGCGATCCCCGCGCGGACGCTCTCCCCCCGCCCCTCTCGGGCCTTCTCCACGCCGTCTCTCCCCCCGTTCCGGCCCCCATTCTACCAGCGGGGCGGGGCGCCCAGCGGCCGCCCCGCGGCCCGGGCCGGCCGCGAGGCGGCCGGCAGGGCTCCTCTTCCGCGGCGCGAAGGGTTGCGCGGGCGCCGTCGAAACGTCGAAACGAGGCGCCTGGGCGGGGAGGTGAGGGCGGCGATGGCGCGGTCGGCGGGAAGGGCAGGGCTCGCGTTTCTGCTGGCCGCCTGGATCGCGGCGGCCCTGCCGCCGCTTCCGCGCCCGGACCCTCGGCCTCTCCCCGCGGCCGCCCTCGCCGCGGGGCCGCTCTTCCCCCGCGAGGAGGCCCAGGTCCAAGGCGAGCAGGCCCAGGTCCAGGCGCTCCTGGACCAGCTGGCGGCGCTGGACGTCCGCCTGGCGCGGGTCGAGGAGGCGTCCGCGGCCGCGGGCCGGGAGCTGGAGGCCGCCCGGCGCCGCCTGGCCGAGGCCCGGAACCGCGCCGCCGTCCTCGAGGCGGAGCGGCGCAGCACCGCCGCACGGACCGGCGCCTGGCTCCGCTGGCTGCGGGAGAGCGGGACGCCGGGGATGCTGGACGTCTTCCTGGGGACGGCCAGCCTGCGGGACCTCTTCTGGCGGCTGGAGATCCTGCAGAGGCTGAGCGCCTACGAGCTGGGGCTCCTGCGCAAGGCGGCGCAGCTGGCGGAGGAGGCGCGGCGCGCCCGGGATCGGGCGGAGGCGGAGGCGCGTCGCGTGGTCGCCGCCCGGCGCGCCCTGGAGGCAGAGCGGCAGAGCCTGGAGACGCTCCGCCGGGAGCGGGCCCGGGCTCTGGCGGAGGCGCGCCGGCGCCTGGCGGGGGCCTGGTCGGAGCTGGAGGCGCGGGAACAGGCCTGGCGGACCGGCCAGCAGCAGCTCCTCGCCTTCTGGCACGCCCTGGGCCGGCGCTCCTGGGCGGGCGCCCGGCCTTCCTCGACCGGCATCCGCTTCCAGCCACCGGAGCTGGATCTCGGCTTCGACGCGGCCGCGCTGGCGGATCTCGTCGGCGGCGACGTGCGGGTGGGCTTCGCCGCCCCCGAGATGCTGCTGGAGATCGGTCCCCTCCGCCTGCACGTGAAGGCGCGTGCCCTGCCGGGAAGCGGCGGCGCGCCCGACCGCCTGGAGCTCGACCCCGTGGCCCTCGACCTGGACGGTCGGCCCGTGGGCCCGGCGGTGCTGGCCGCCTGGCGGCCCGATCCGGTCCGTCTCCTCCTGCCCGAGGTGGCGCCGGGACTGGGCCTCAGCACCGCCCGGGTCGAGCCGGACCGGCTTCTCCTGGTCTACGCGCCGCGTTCCGGCGACTGATCCGCACCGGCCCCGTCGCCGTCCGACCCCGCCGAGACCGGCCGCGCGGAGGCGGGATGCGAGCGGTCCAGCGTCCGGAACCCCTGGCGCTCCAGCGCCTCCACCAGGCGGTCGAAGTCGCCCACCTGGATGCGCAGGAGCAGGGTGTAGAGGCCGAAGGTCTCCGAACGGTCGGTGGCCATGTGGGTGATGTTGCCGCCCATCTCGCGGACGGTGCGGCCGATCCGCTCCACCTGTCCCGGCTGCTCGGGCACCAGGAGCGCCAGGCGGGGGATGTCCGGCCGGTCCCAGCCCAGGAGGTGGAGCATCTGGCGGAAGAGCGCGTCACGGGTGACCACGCCGACCAGCAGCCCCCGGTCGTCGACCACGGGCAGGAAGCTGACCGTCTGGCCCGCCATGCGCGCGGCCGCCTCCTCGAAGGGCGTGTCGGGCGTCACCGTGGGAGGGGCCGGCTGCATCAGCGCCGAGACCAGCCGGGTGCCCGGCGCTTCGGGCGAGGGGTGGCCCACGCCCAGGCGGTGGAGCTCCAGCAGCTCCAGCACCCCCACGGGTCGCCCCTCATGGACCACGGGGACCGCGCGGAGCCTCCGGGCCTCCATCACCGCCCGGGCCTCGTCCAGGGTGGCGTTGTCCGGGACGCTGACCACGTCGTCGATCATGATCTTCCTGACGAACATCGCCCCTCACCCCTCCACGGCTCTCCACGGCCCCCGGTCGATACGGCCCCCGGTCGATCCCCCGGCCGCCGCCGAAGCCCGGGCCGGGAGGAAGTCCATGCCCTCCGCGGGAGCTCCCCGTCCCTCCCCCGCGACCGGCGGCGCCCGGGCCACAGCCTGGGCGCGTCCGAGTTCATGCGGGCGGCGCAGGCGCCGGGAGGCTGGAGTCCCTCTCCCACAGGATGAAGGCCTCCGTGACCCGGGCCAAGCCGCGGTAGAAGGGGAGGTCCGCCTCGCGCCGGACGGCCCTGCAGAAATCCGGAACCCAGACCGCCAGGTGCCCGGTCAGGAAGCGCCGTTCGCGCTCCTGGAACGAGCGAGCGGTGTCGGGGTCGGCCGCGCGCCATCCCTCGGACTCCTCGCGAGCCAGATGCGCCATGAACTCGAGTTCCATCCCCAGGTGGTCGGGCACGTCGTCGATCCCCTCCGCCGGCTCCAGGCCCGCCTCCCGGTAGGCGGCCAGCACGTCCAGCGTGCTCCCGCCCCACAGCTGCCCGAACGACTCCTGGTCCGGGCGCTCCCGCCACGCCGACTCGTACGGTGGGCAGGGCACGTGGACGTTGGCCACAAAGAGGCGGATGTACTCGGCCCCGAGTTCGTCCCGCAAGACGGCCGGACCCGCGGTGGCCGGCCGGAGCGCGGCGAAGTCCTCCCCGAGCCCGGACAGCTGCAGCCCTTCCGCCTCGTACAGCCCGCCCAGCAGGAGCTCGAGACTCTGGGCGAAGAGACCGCTGCCCAGGTCATGGAAAAGTCCGTCGCTGGGCGGTTTCCAGGCCGCGGACAGCATGTGGTAGACGAGATGCCGGTTGCCCGCACGGCTCTTCAGCCGGCTCGCCTCCGCCAAGCCCTTTCGCGCCATGCTCATCATCCCCCTTCGCCACCGGCGTCGCCGCCTCCCGGACCGAGCATCGGAGCGATCACCAGGCTCGCATCCAGGCGGCAGGCCGGGCAGAGACTCTCCTGGCGGCTGGAGAAGAAGGGCGTGCCGCAGCGGGCGCACGGCTGACGATAGCCCTCCACCAGGACCGACGGCTCGGGCGAGAGCGGGAGGAGGCCGGGTTCCAGGTGGAGTCCGCCCGCCGGGCAGACATCCCGGCAGAGCCCACAGCCGGAACAGCGCCACGCCTCGAACGCCAGGGCGCTCCGCACCGCGCCCTCGCCCGCCGCCCGGCCCGGGATCGCTGCCGGCCCGGCAGCCGCCTGCCAACCGAGCGCGCCCTCGGGGCAGACCTCGGCACAGATGCCGCAGCCCGCGCATCCGCCCCAGCCCTCGCTCCGCTCCAGCCGCAGACGCCAGAGGGGCAGCTCCACCTCCCCCTCCGGGGCAGCCGGCCCAGGCGCAGCTCCCACCTCGAGCGGCCACCAGCGCGCGAGCTCTCGGCGGCGCCTCCCGGTCGCGTGGGGCAGCCGTCCGCCGGCCCAGAGCCGGGGCGCAGGCTCCGGCAGGGCTGCGGCCACCAGGTCGGCGGCCGCTTCCTGCCTCGCCGCGCGGAAGAACTCCCGCCTCGACAGGCGGCGGACCACGGCCGCTGATGCCCCTGCTGCCGCGGAGGCGCCTGCCCCGCTCTCCCCGCTGCCCGCCGGGCTTCTCTCTTCGCTCCCCTGCACCTCCGCCTCCTCCACCACCGCCCAGCGCAGATCGAGGCCGTTGAGGAGCGCCAGCTCCCGTGCCTGGGCCAGGCGCCGCTCGAAGGCGGCCCAGCCCGGTGCCAGGGCGCATCCCTCGCACCGACCGCGGACTGCTCTCATGTCGCGGACCGTCCCCTCGAGCAGGACGGGCAGGTCGAGGGCGCCGAGGCAGGGCACGGTCGCCTCGTCACGGCGCGCGGCGCCCGCTCCGGCGCAGCGGAAGGAGGTCGCTCCCCCGGGGGCCGCCCACACGGTCCCGTCGAGGGCCTCGGTGGGACAGGCCGGGATGCAGAGCCCGCACCCCTTGCAGCGCGCGCCGTCCACCTCCACCGCGGAGGGGGAGGCAGGCGGCCCCAGGCGAATGGCCCCGAAGGGGCAGGCCACCACACAAGCCCTGCACCCGCCCGCGGCGTGGCGCCCCCGGACGCAGCGCTCCGGCCGGAAGCGGACCGGCGCCGCCTCCCAGCGTCGGATCAGACGCTCCAGGCTCTCCAGCGCCGGTCCCAGCACCACCGCATCCCCCTGTCAGGCGCGGGCCGCTCCGCGGACCCGCTAGGCATGCTCTTCGGCGTAGCTCTCCGGCCGGCCCATGGAAGCCCAGAGCGGTGCCAGCCAGGAGCGCGCCACCCAGCTGAAGGCGAGCGCCGCCGTGGCCACCACACCTGCGAAGATCAGCCACTCGAGGGCCGAGGGAGCGTACATCTGGCTGGTCTGGAAGACCGCCGTCCCCGCCGGCTGGGGCTCCCCCATGCTGACGCCCGGCGGCAGGTGGAGGTACGGCTCGGTCATCGCACCCGCCATCAGGGCGATGCGCTTGAAGAAGACGCTCAGCACCACCAGGACGGAGAGCCCTGCCACCGCCGAGGGATGGGTCCGGACGCGCTCCCAGCAGAGGGCGACGAAGGCGACCAGGGCCAAGCCGATCTCCGTCCAGAGCGCCCAGGCATAGGGCCCGGTCATCGCGCGCAGCATGAACGCACCCTCGGCCGTTCCCGACCCCGCATAGGTTCCGGTCAGCATCTCCGCCGCCATCATGAAGAGGTCCACCGGAACCAGGACGGCCAGCAGATTCGCCAGTTGATGGAACTGGGTGCGCTCCACCCTCCAGAGACCGGCGCGGTGGAGCAGCCACAGGACGACGATCAGGAGCGCCAGCCCCGAGTCCAACGCCGATGCGACGAAGAGCGGGGCCATGATGGCCGAGTTCCAGTAGGGCCGCGCCACGAGCAGGCCGAAGATCCAGGCGGTGACCGAGTGGACGAGGACCGCCACCGGAAGCGCCACCATGGCCAGCAGGCGGACGACGGAGGCCCTCCGGGTCGCCATGGCCCACAGGTAGGCCACCTCGACCAGGATGTAGGTGGTGATCACCAAGACATCCCACATCAGCGGCGAGACGAACTGCGGGTGGAGCACGAGGTTGAGGATCCGCTGGGGCATGCCCAGGTCCACGATGATCAGGGCTGCCGCGACCAGGATCGAGGCGAGCGAGAGCACCAGCGCCGGCAGCGCCACCGGCTTGAAGTGCTTGGCGTTGAAGAGGTTGGCCGCCGCCGAGATGATCAGGCCGCCCGCCGAGAGCCCCACGAAGAACATGAAGGCGGTGATGTAGAGGCCCCAGCTGGTCACGTCCCGCATGTGGGTGACCACCAGGCCGCGGCTCAGCTGGTAGATCCACCCCAGCAAGCCCGCAAGCGCCACCGCGGCCAGCACCGCCATCCACGCCGTGAACCCGCCCGCTTGGCGGCGCGCCACGCCGGACTTCGTCGCCACGCTCATCCGATCTGCATCTCCCTGCGCTGCCGCTGGCGCGGCAGGTAGTAGACCTGGGGCCGGGTCCCGGCCTCGGCCAAGAGCTGGGTGCCGCCCTTCTCGCGAATCAGGACGGACACCTCACTGTTGGGATCGTTGAGATCCCCGAACACCCGCGCCCTCTCCGGGCAGACCTCGACGCAGAACGGCTGCTCGCCGCGGTCGACGCGCTCCATGCAGAAGTCGCACTTCTCCACGACGCCGCGCCGGCGATCGGGCACCGCCGCATCGCCCAGCTTGACACCGGCGACCAGGGGCACCGGCTCGCCCCAGTTGAAGACCCGCACGCCGTAAGGGCAGGCGGCCATGCAGTAGCGGCAGCCGATGCAGCGGTCGTAATCGATGGCGACGATTCCGTCGGCCCGCTTGTACGTGGCGGAGACGGGGCACACCTTGACGCAGGGTGCGTCCTCGCAGTGCTGGCAGGCCACCGGGATATACTGCATCTCCAGATCCGGGTAGGTGCCCTTGGGCTCGTCGATGGCGGCGCCGCCCTCGGTGAGGATCCGGTTCCAGGTCAGGCCCATCGGCACGTTGTGCTCCACTTTGCAGGCGATCGAACAGGTCCAGCAGCCGACGCAACGCTGCAGGTCGATCGCCATGCCCCACTTCCGACCCGGGGTGCCCATCGGACGATCCGACACCTACGCCACCCCCGTCTTCTTGCGGACCTCGACACGGATGTCGAAGAAGGCGAAGTTCCCGACGATGTTCCGCTTCTGGTGGGTGAGCTCCTGATGGTGGCCTTCGATGTAGTGCTCGTCCCACCAACCCTGCTGGAGGTTGACCATGCCCGGCATCATGGCCGGGGCGATGCGGGCGTGGGCGACGACATGGCCGCGATCGTTGAAGACCTCGACCACGTCGCCCTCGCGGATGCCGCGGGCCTCCGCGTCCGCAGGGTTGATCTCCACCACGGGGCGAACCGAGAGTTCCCGCAACATGGGGACGTTGGCGAGCTGCGAGTGAACCCGCCAGCGGCCGTGCTGGGTGTTGAAGACCAGCGGGTACCTCTTCGCGAGCTCGGCGTCCGTGGCCTCGGCTGCGGGGATGTACGTCGCATAGGCTACCCCGGCCTGCACGCCTTCCTCGTTGTAGACGTGGAACAGCCCGTCGGGGTGCTGCGACCGGGCGGGGGCGTGGTAGGGTCGGCCGTTCTGCTTCGGCCGCACGCGAACCGCGTGTTCCTTCATGAGCCGTTCGGCGGTCACCCCGGCCGACCGCATCATGTCGCTGTCCAGCCACTCGGCGACCAGTTCCTGCATGCTCTTGTCAAAATAGGCACCGAAGCCGAACGCCTTGGCGATCTCCTTCTGGACCTCCCAGTCGGGCCGGGCCTCTCCCAACGGCTCGACGGCCGCCTCACGGAAGAGCACGTAGGGGTGTGCTCCCTCCGCCAGCGGTTCCGTCGTCTCGTAGTAATGGGCCGCCGGGAGCACGAGGTCCGCGTTCTGCGCGGTCGGCGTCATCACCAGGTCGGAGACGACGATGAAGGGGATGGAGTCCCAGATCGCCTTCACCCTGCTCCGATCCGGCAGCTGGTTGTAGATGTCGCCGCACGTCACCCACATGGCGCCGATGGGATGCTCCCGGATGTCCTCGTACCAGTCGATGAAAGGCACATACCGCGCCGTCGTCCCGGTGGGGGCGTCGAACTTGGGGTTGCCGTAGTAGGTGAAGTACATCCCCTGGATGTTGCCGGACTGCCCGAATCCACCCGTGAAGGCGGCGAGCGTGGCCATCGCCTGCCCGGCGCGGTCGCCATTGAAGTACCTGTCGGTTCCCATGCCGAAGTAAATGCCGTTCGGGCGCCGGGTCGCATAGAGCCGGGCCACCTGCTCCACCGTGGCGACGGGTACGCCGTGGACCGCCGTGCCCCGCTCGCCCGAGTATCTGGCCGCCTCGTCCGCCAGGATCTGGAAGGCGGGCCGGACCTCCGTCCCGTGGACCGTGAAGGAGCCGGTGAGGGCCGGCACCGCCCCCGGGGTCCCTTCCGCGACGGGCCCTCCCTTGCCGGAGTCCCAGAGGACGCGACGCTCGGGGTCGCCCGGGAGGCCCGCCTCGCCGGCCCGCAGGAACTTTCCGTTGTCTTTCCGGACGAGGAACGGGGCCGTCGTGTGCGCGAGGACGAAGTCCCTATCCCAGAGGTTCTCGCGCAGGATCACGTCGAGCATGGACAGCCCGAGGGCGGCGTCCGTACCGGGCTTCGGGCGCACCCAGATGTCCGCCTTGGAGGCGATGGTCGAGAACCGCGGATCGATCACCACCAGCGTCGCGCCCTGGTCCAGGGCCTGAAGCAGGAAGTACGTGCTGTGGACCTGGGTCTCGGCCACGCTGGAGCCCCAGAGGAGAATGGTCCGGCAGTTGACCCAGTCCAGGGGCTCGCTGGCGTCGTAGCCGAAGACCGGACCGCCCCCGACGCGGGTCCAGCCGGTGGCCGTGTTCAGGTCGATGCTGCCCACCGGGGCGGTGGCCTGGAGCAGGTTGGCCAGGCGCGCGGTGGAACCGTTGAAGGCGCCGTAGTTCCCGGAAAGCGTGACCAGTGCCAGGCCGGAGGGCCCGTACTTCTCCCGCGCCGCCTTGAACCGGTCCACCATGGTGGCGATGGCCTCATCCCACGTGATCCGCTGCCATTTGCCCTCGCCGCGCTTTCCCACCCGCTTGAGCGGATAGCGCAGCCGGTCCGTCCCGTAGAGGCGCTGAATCTCGCTCAGTCCCCTGAGGCAGATGCGCTGGTAATCCTGGTCCGGCAGCTTGGCCGGCTCCACCCTGACCAGGCGCCCGTCGCGCACCGTGGCCGTGAGCGGGCAGGCCTGCCAGCAGTTGGGCGAGTGGACGGTGAAGGCGTGCCTCTCCCCCGATCCCGCCCGCTCCGGCCCCTGCGCTCGGGCCTTGGTCAGCCAGGCGGGCTCCTCCAGGAGCCTGAGCCCCAGGCCCGCGGCGGCGGTGGCGGTCGCGGCCCCCGTGAGGAAGCGCCGGCGCGTGACCCGCCTCTTCCCGATTCCCGTAGTCCAACCCATCCGATTCCCCCACTTCTGCCGTGTCGTCGTCCACCTGCGCCAGGTGGCGTTTCGATCGCCTCCACAGATGCCAGACGGCGCCCGGTGGTGAATCTCCCCGCAGAGCGATCTGGGGTGACCGGGTGGGGCTAGGGTGGATATACCTGCCACGGGTGTATGGGCTGGGGACCAGACCGGTCAGGCCGCCGGTCCGTTTGCACTACGGGGTGGGGTATTTCGGCTCGCGCAACCTCGGGTCTCCACCCGAGGACCACAGGTTTCGATCTGCGTTTCTTGCCACCGCGGCCCGGAGGAGAGCGCCGGACAAGCCAGCGGCCCCGCCTGTGCCGGCGGGGCCGCTTCCTCCAGCCGGGCGCCGGGCCCGGCGGATCGGGTGGCATCCCTACATGTCCATGTCGGGCATGCCGCCCTGGTTGCTCTCCTTCTTCTCGGGAATGTCGGCCACCAGGGACTCGGTGGTCAGGACCATGGCGGCGATGCTGGCCGCGTTCTGGAGCGCGGAGCGGGTCACCTTGGTCGGGTCGACGATCCCCTTCTCGAACATGTTGCCGTACTCCAGGCTCATCACATCGAAGCCGTCGGTGTCGGGCAGCTCCTTGACCTTCTCGACCACCACGGAGCCCTCCAGCCCGGCGTTGGTGACGATCTGGCGGAGCGGCTCCTCGAGCGCCCGGGCGACGATCTCGATGCCGGTCTGCTCGTCGCGGGTCTCGCCCTTCAGGTCCTCCAGCGCCTTGAGGGCGTGGACGTAGGTGCAGCCGCCGCCGGGGACGATGCCCTCCTCCACCGCCGCGCGGGTGGCGGAGAGCGCGTCTTCGATGCGGTACTTCTTCTCCTTCATCTCCACCTCGGTGGCCGCGCCGACGTTGATCACGGCGACGCCGCCGGCCAGCTTGGCCAGGCGCTCCTGGAGCTTCTCGCGGTCGAAGTCCGAGGTGGTCTCCTCGATCTGGGCGCGGATGGCCTTGATGCGGTCCTTGATCTTCTGGGAGTCGCCGGCGCCCCGGACGATGGTGGTGTTCTCCTTGTCGACGGTGACGCGCTCGGCGCGGCCGAACATGTCGGGGGTCACGTTCTCCAGCTTGATGCCCAGATCTTCCGAGAGGTACTGGCCGCCGGTCAGGATGGCGATATCCTCCAGCATCGCCTTCCGCCGGTCGCCGAAGCCGGGCGCCTTGACCGCGCAGACCTGGAGCGTGCCGCGGATCTTGTTGACCACCAGGGTGGCCAGCGCCTCGCCCTCCACGTCGTCGGCGATGACCAGGAGCGGCTTGCCGCGCTGGAGCACCTTCTCCAGCACCGGCAGAAGGTCGTTGACCGCGCTGATCTTCTTGTCGGTGATGAGGATGAAGGGATCCTCGAGGACGGCCTCCATGGTATCCGTGTTGGTGACGAAGTAGGGCGAGAGGTAGCCGCGGTCGAACTGCATGCCCTCGACCACCTCGACGGTGGTCTCCAGCGTCTTGGCCTCCTCGACGGTGATGACGCCCTCCTTGCCCACCTTGTCCATGGCGTCGGCGATCATCCGGCCGATCTCGGGGTCGTTGGCGGAGATGGAGGCCACTTCCTGGATCTGGTTGTGGGTCTCCACCGGCTTGGAGACCTTGCGGATCTGGTCGACCACCTTGTCCACGGCCTTCTCGATGCCGCGCTTGACCAGCATCGGGTTGGCGCCGGCCGCCACCACCCGCAGGCCCTCGCGGACCATCGCCTGGCCGAGGACGATGGCGGTGGTGGTGCCGTCACCGGCCACGTCGTTCGTCTTGGTGGCGACTTCCTTGAGCAGCTGGGCGCCCATGTTCTCGTAGGGATCCTTCAGCTCGATGTCCCGGGCGATGGTGACGCCGTCGTTGGTGATGGTGGGCGCGCCGAACTTCTTCTCGAGGACGACGTTGCGCCCCTTGGGACCGAGCGTGATCTTGACGGTGTTGGCCGCCGCGTTGATGCCCCTCTCCAGGGCACGCCGCGCCTCCTCGTCGAAGACGATCTGCTTGGGCATGACGGTTCTCTCCCTCCCTTGTGTCCAGCGTCCGCGCCGCTAGCGCTCGAGCATCCGCGCCGCTCAGCGCTCGACGATGGCGAGGACGTCCCGCTCGGAGAGGACCAGGTACTCCTCGCCGTCGATCTTCACTTCGGTGCCCGAATACTTGGAGAAGAGCACGTGCTGGCCGACCTGGACCTCCAGGGGGCGGATCTGCCCGTTGTCGAGGTAGGCTCCCTTGCCCACCGCCAGGACCTCGCCCTCCTGCGGCTTCTCCTTGGCGGTGTCAGGAAGGACGATGCCGCTGGGAGTCCGCTCCTCCTGTTCGACGACGCGGACCACGATGCGATCGCCCAGCGGCCGCAGGCGCAGCTTGGACGACTGTGCAACGCTCATGCTCGCTCCGGACCTCCTCCCGTCACCGACTCCTTGTTAGCACTCCCCGCCGGGGAGTGCTAAGCCGGGAACGATGGTACGCATCCCTCCCGGTAGTGTCAACCCACCGGCACCAGGAAGATGCGCGATTTCCAACGCCTCTGGGCGCTCCTACCTGCCCGAACGGGTGAGGCGCCGGTGTCGGCCATGACCCATGAGTGCTAACATCGTGCTGGAGCCGGTGATGCCTGGATGATCAAGGGGCCGAGGTCGCTCGAGGAGTCGCTGGAGCGGTGGAACGAGAGGGCGATCCAGTGGATCGCCTTCCTGGCGCCGGTCGTCTTCCTCGGCATGTTGCTGGAGATCTTCACCGACCTGCGCCAGGTGACCGGCGCCTGGCTGGCGCGCGGCGTGGTCCTCTTCATCCTTCTGGTCAGCTCGGCGCTCTTCACGAGTTACGTCTTCGGCACCCTCCGCCGCCAGTCGGCCCGCCTCCACGCCAACGAGGAGCGGCTCCGCACCTTCGTCGACCGGTCGAGCGACGCCATCTTCATCGTCGACGCCGGCCGGCGCATCGTCGAGATGAACCCGGCCGGCGCCATGCTGACCGGCCGCCAGCCGGGGGACAGCAGCCACGGGTTGCTCTGCTCCGCCGTCCTCGGCTGCGAGGGCCCCGACGGAGCGCGGACCTGCGGCGGCGAGTGCCCGATCCGGACGACGCTGGAGCTGGGCCGGCGCATCCCCTACCAGGAGGCGATCATCCGCCGCCCGGACGGCCGCCAGGTCCCCGTCAGCCTCTCCGCCTCGGAGGTCCACCAGGGGGAGGAGCGGTACGTGGCGCTGGTCCTCCGCGACATGACCGAGAGGAAGCGGCTGGAGGACCGGGTCCGTTCCCTGCTCGCCCAGACCGAGCGCCAGCGCGACCGGTTCGAGGCGCTCTACCGGCTGGCGGGCGAGCTGGCCGCGGTGGCCGACCTGGGCCGCAAGCTGGCCAGCGTCACCGAGCACCTGCGCGGGCTGGCACACGCCGACCTGGCCGCCTTCATCACCGTCGAGGCCCATCCCGACGGCGGGACCCGCCTCCTCTGGCGGGCGACGGCCGGCTTCCAGCGCGCGCCGGTCGCGCCCTTCGAGGCCGAGGACCTGCCCGCCCGCGCGCAGCTGGCCCGGGTGCCGCTGGCGGTGGCGGACCTCCAGGCGCTGGCCAAGCTGCCGGAGAGCGAGTTCCCCCTGCTCCACCGGGAGGGGGTCCGCTCGGCGCTGGCCATCCCCATGCTCTCCCGGGAGCACGTGATCGGCGTCCTGCTGGTGGCGCGCCGCGAACTCGCGCCTTTCGACGAGGAGGAGCAGGCCTTCGTCGGCGGCTTCGCCGCCCAGGCGGCCATCGCCTGGGAGAACAGCCGGCTCTACCAGCAGGTGCAGAACATGGCGATCGTCGAAGAGCGGGAGCGGATCGCCCGCGAGATGCACGACGGGCTGGCGCAGACCCTCGGCTACCTCAACCTCCAGTTCGGCCTGCTGGAGAACGAGGCGATGGAGAGCGGCGCCATCGATCTCTCCCGCAGGCTGGCCGAGCTGCAGAAGGTGGTCAAGGAGACCTACGGCGACGTGCGCCACTCCATCTTCGACCTGAAGACCGGTCCGGCCAGCCAGAAGCGGTTCTCGGCCATCCTGGGCGAATACCTGGAAGACTACCGCTCGATGAACGGCATCGAGACGTCGCTGGAAGGCGATCCGGAACTGCTCGACGAACTGCCTGACGGCGCCCAGGTCCAGGCCTGGCGGATCGTGCAGGAGGCGCTGGCCAACGTGCGCAAGCACGCCCAGGCCTCCCGCGTCCAGCTGAGCGTGGAGCAGGGCCGCGGGCACCTCTGGCTGAAGATCACCGACGACGGGATCGGCTTCGACGTGGTCCGCCAGAACGCCAAGGGCCACTACGGCATGAGTATCATGCAGGAGCGGGCCGAGTCGCTGGGAGGCTTCGTCGACATCCTGTCGGCGCCGGGCCAGGGGACGCAGGTGGTCCTGGCGGTGCCGATCTCGCGCCCTGTGGAGGGGGATGGCCGTGGCGCACCGCATCTTGCTGGTTGATGATCACGTCCTCTTCCGCAAGGGGCTGTCCGGCCTCCTCGCCTCGCGGCCGGGCCTGCAGGTGGTGGGCGAGGTGGGCAACGGGGAGGAGGCCATCGCCGCCGTGGAGCGGCTCCGCCCCGACCTCGTCCTGATGGACGTCAACATGCCGGTGATGAACGGGATCGAGGCGACGCGGCAGATCCACCGCGCCCACCCGGAGATCCCGGTGGTGATGCTGACCGTCTCGGACCGGGACGAGAACCTCTTCGAGGCGATCAAGGCAGGCGCCCAGGGCTACCTGCTCAAGGACCTGGAGCCGGACGAGCTCTTCCGCTACATCGACGGGGTCTTTCGCGGCGAGGCGCCCATCTCCGGGACGCTGGCGCGGCTGATCCTGCAGGAGTTCGCGCGCATGCCCGCCTCCTCCCGCCGCGAGGGGCCGGGCGCGAGCGGGCGCGGCGGGGAGGGCGCCGGCGACGGCGAGGAGGCCGAGGGCCTGACCGACCGCGAGCGCGAGGTGCTCCAGCTGGTCGCCTCGGGCGCCACCAACCGCGAGATCGCCCAAAGGCTGATCATCTCCGAGAACACCGTGAAGATCCACATCAAGCACATCCTCGACAAGCTCCACGTGCAGAACCGCGTGCAGGCGGCCGCCTACGCCATCGAGGAAGGGCTGGTGGAACCGAGGGACCCGGAGCGCGGCTGAGGGGCGGCCAGCGGACAGTCCTGCCCCCTGCTGAGCGGGCAGAGCTCCGCAAGGAGAAGGGTTCCCAGGTCGCAGCCGGTCTCCGGCGCCAGCGGGGCGATGGCGCCGCCGCCCCTGTCGCTCTCCGCGGCCGGGCCGTCCTCCCGCGGCGGCGCCGGGTCCAGGCGCCAGGCCAGGTTGCTCTCCACCGCCAGCGCCACGAGGCGCGCCCGCGGCCAGAGGCGGCGGGTGAGCCGGATCGCTTCCTCGCCGGGCCCCGGCGGGTTGGGAACGAGGAAGAGAAGGGCGTCCGGCGCCACCGCCAGCGAGCGCTCCGCCTCCGCCAGCGACCTCCAGACGCCCAGAGGGCGCAGCCGCGGACAGACCCGCAACACGTCGAGGATGGCGGCTGCGAAGAGCCTGTGTTGGGAGATGACCGCCAGCGTCGCCACCGCCGCACCCCCCGGGGTCGTGCGCGTTCCGTCTCAGTCTGGGGCGTGGCCGGGGAGCCGGACATCGCTCGGCGGGGGTATTCGAGGGGCGCGCCCTGACCCCACCGGGGAATGGGCTCAGCCGGCCGGCCCGGCCCCGGGCGCTTCCCGCGGGACCGGATGCGGCTCTCCGGGCCGGACGAAGGTGCCGCTCCTCCCCCCGCTCTTGTAGACCAGCCGGACCTCCTCCAGGACCATCTCCCGGTCGATCGCCTTGCACATGTCGTAGACGGTGAGGCCGGCCACGGTGACGGCGGTGAGCGCCTCCATCTCGACGCCCGTCCGGCCCACCGTCCGCACCTCCGCCTCGATCTCCACCGCGGCCAGATCCTGGCCCGGGCCTTCCTCCGGCGGCCCGCCGCCCGTGCCCGTGCCGGCCACGGGTCCGCCGCGCAGGTCGACCCGGACCGAGGTGAGCGGGATCGGATGGCAGAGCGGGATCAGGTCGCCCGCGCGCTTGGCGGCGAGAATGCCGGCGACGCGGGCGACGGCGAAGACGTCGCCCTTGGGGACGCGGCCGGAGGCGATCCGCTCCAGCGTCTCCCTGCGCATGCGCACGCCTCCCCGGGCGACGGCCACGCGCTCGCTCTCGGGCTTTGCGCCCACGTCCACCATGCGCGCGCGGCCGGCCGCGTCGAGGTGGGTCAGGCCGCCGAAGCCGGCCTGGCGGTCGCCCTCGACCTCGCCGGCGCGGCCCTCAGTCAAAGGGGATCACCTCCACCTCCCGGCCCGCCTCCAGCTCGGCGCCGCGCGGCACCCGGATCATGCCGTCGGCCAGGACCAGGCTGGAGAGGTGGGCCGAGCTGGTCCGGAGCGGCCTGGCCACCAGGCGCGGCCCCCCGCCCGCGTCCCCGCCGGCCTCCGGCGGCTCGAGCCGGACCGAGATCATGGCGTCCCGCTCCCGCGGCGCCCGCACCGGCCCCGCCAGGCGCGCGCGGAGCCCCGGCTGCGGCCAGGCCGCGAGGCCGCCCTCCAGGTGTCGCAGGAGCGGTCGCACCATCAGCCGGTAGATGGTGAGGGCCGAGACCGGGTGGCCCGGGAGGCCCACCAGCAGCTTCCTGCCGGCGACGGCGAAGAGCGCCGGCTTGCCCGGCTTGATGGCCACCCCGTGGACGACCACCCGTGCCAGCGAGGCGACGGCGCCCTGGGTGAGGTCGCGCGCGCCCACCGACGAGCCGCCGGAGACCAGCACCGCGTCGAAACGGCCCAGGGCGCTGGCGAGGGTCTGGCGGATCGCTTCCTCGTCGTCGCGGGTGACGCCCAGGTACTCGGCCCGCAGCCCGTCCGCCCGGAGGGCGGCCACCAGCGACCAGGAGTTGGCGTCGCGGATCTGGCCCGGCGCCGGACGCCGGTCGGCCGGCACCACCTCGTTGCCCGTGGCCAGCACGGCGACGGCCGGCCGGCGCGCCACCCGCACCCGCAGCCGGCCCAGAGCGGCCAGGAGGCCGCAGTCCTGCGGCCGGAGCCGGTGCCCCGCGGGCAGGAGCGCCTGGCCCGGGCGGACGTCGCTGGCGCGGGCGGCCACGTTCTCCCCCGCCGCCACCGCCGCCAGGATCTCGACCCCGCCCGCCTCCGCCCGCGTCGCCTCCACCGGCACCACGGCGTCGGCGCCCGCGGGGAGCGCGCCGCCCGTGGGGACGGCGGCCGCCTCGCCGGCGTCGAGCGAGAGGCCCGCCGGCTCGCCCACGCGCACCTCGCCCGCCAGGCGCAGGCGGACCGGGTGCCCGGGCGCTGCGGCGGCCACGTCGGCGGCGCGCACCGCGAAGCCGTCCATGGTGCTGCGGTCGAAGGCGGGCAGCTCTTCCTCCGCCTCCACCGCCTCCGCCAGGACGCGGCCCGACGCCTCCTCCAGCCCCACCGCCTCCGCGCCCAGCGCGCCCTCGGGCAGCTCGGCGCGGAGCCTCTCCAGCGCCTCCTCCAGCGGGATCAGCTCGCCCACCGCCATCCTGCTACCGCCTCCCTTCCGTGCCCGCCAGGAGCTCCCGGACCGCCCGGGCCGGATCGGGAGCCGCCATCACCGCCGAGATGACCGCCACGCCGGCGGCTCCCGCCGCGCGCGCCTCCCGCGCCCGCCCGGCGTCGACGCCGCCGATGGCCACCACCGGCAGACGGGTGGCGGCGACCACCGCGCGCAGCCCCTCCAGGCCGATGGGCGCGCCGGCGTCGGCCTTGCTGCCGGTCGGCCAGACGGAGCCGGCGCCCACGTAGTCGGCGCCGTCCGCCTCGGCCCGGCGCGCCTCCTCGGGCGTGGCGGCGGAGACGCCGACGATGGCGCCGGGGCCGAGGATCGCCCGGGCGACGCGGGCGGGAAGGTCGTCCTGGCCGACGTGGACCCCGTCCGCGCGGACCGCCTGGGCGACGTCGACGCGGTCGTCCACCAGGAAGAGCGCTCCCGCCTCCTCCGTCAGGCGCCGGAGCGCCAGCCCCAGCTCGTACAGCTCGCGCCCCGACCACCCCTTGCCGCGGAGCTGGAGCGTGCCCGCCCCGGCTTCGAGCGCCGCCCGGCACACGTCCAGGAGCTTTCGCCCTCCCTGCCGCTCCGCCTGCTCGCGGTCGGTGATCACGTAGACGGCCAGCCTTCGCGCCAGGGTGGCGGCGTCCGGCTTCCGGCGCCCCTCCCCTGCCGGCGCCCGGCCGCTCACCGTCCCCCCTCCCCTGCGGCCTCGGCTTCGGCTTCGGCCCAGGCGAGGCGGAGCCCTTCCTCGAGGTCGACGGGGCGGAGCGCGGCGACGCGGTCGAGGAGCGCCACCTCGAAGCTCCCCGGGCCCGCCGCGCCCTGCGCCGCCCACTCGGCCGCCAGGCCGAAGGCGCCCAGGGCGGCGGCCGCCGCCCGCAGCGGATCGTCGCCCACCGCCAGGAAGCTGGCCACGGCCGTGCTGGCCATGCACCCCGTCCCGGTCACCTGCGCCAGGAGCGGGTGACCGTTGTCGCAGGCGATGCTCCGCCTCCCGTCCGACAGCCAGTCGCGGGCGCCGGTCACGGCGGCCACGCAGCCGTACCGCCGCGCCACCTCGCGCGCCAGCTCGGCGCGCTCCGCCTCCCCGTGGGTGCCGGCCGCGTCGACGCCGCGCTGCTCGGCCGCCCGCCCGGCCAGGGTGGCCATCTCGCTGGCGTTCCCGCGGATGGCGGCGACGCGCACCTCCCCCAGGATGCGCAGGCAGGCCTCGCGGCGGAAACGGGTGGCCCCGGCGCCGACCGGGTCGAGGAGGACGGGGACGCCGGCGGCGTTGGCCGCCCGCCCGGCCACCAGCGCCGCCTCCAGCTCGGGCACGGTCAGCGTGCCGATGTTGAGGAGGAGGACCTGCGCCGAGGCCGCCATCTCGGCCACTTCCTCGACCGCGTAGGCCATGACGGGCGAGGCGCCCAGCGCCAGCGTCAGGTTGGCGGTGGAGTGGGTGACCACCAGGTTGGTGATGTGGTGGACCAGGGGGCGGCGCCGGCGGAGCTCCGCGAGGAGCCGCGCCGCCTCGGCGGCCAGCCGCCGGTCGCCCGGGAAGTCGCCGCTCGTGCCGGTCATCGTGTGGGGTTCCTCCCTTCGCGGGCGTTCGGATCGTTGGGGTCGGCGGTCTTGCGGGCCGCCGCCCCCGGCAGGCCGGCCTCCGGCCCCGCCGGGCCGCCGGGGACGAGGCCGGCCCGGCGCAGGACCCCCGCCACCAGCAGCCCCAGGAAGGCGCCGACGGCGGAGGGCGGCGTGAAGGCGGCGACCAGGGCGAGGGCGCCGGCCGGCTTGCGGAGGATGAGGAGGACCATGGGGTAGGCGACCAGGGCGCCGATCAGGCCGGTCCCCACCAGCTCGCCCAGGGCGGTGGGGAGGAGCCGCCGCGTCCGCCGCCAGGCGGCGCCCGCCAAGGCGGCGCCGAAGAGGCTTCCCGGAAAGGCGAGAAGGGTGCCGGTGCCCAGGGCGTTCCGCAGCGTGGAGATGGCCGCCGCCACCCAGACCGCGCCCCAGGGCCCGTAGAGGACGGCGCCGACCACGTTGACCAGCGCCTGGACCGGCTGCACCTTGGCCGGGCCGACGGGGATGATCAGGAACTGCGAGAGGAGCGTGCCCAGCCCGGTCATCAGCGCCATCAGCACCAGCTCCCGCGTCCCCCAGCGGGGCCCGGCGCCGTGCGAGGAAGCGCGGCCGCTCACGGCCTGGCACCCCCCGGGACGCCCCCCGCGCCCTCCATGGCCTCCGGCGGGACCTCCGGCGGGATGCCCCCCAGCTCGCGCGCCGCGGCGACCGGGTCGGTCGGCCCGTGGCCGTGGCCGAGCGGGCGTCGGGCCCCGCCGCGGATGGCGGCGGTGATGAAGGCCTTGGCCAGCCGGAGGGCGGCGGGCACGTCGAGGCCGCGGGCGAGGCCGGCGGCGATGGCGGCGGAGAAGGTGCAGCCGGTGCCGTGGGTGTGGGGCGTCTCGACGCGCTCGCCCTCCAGCTCCAGCCAGTCGCGGCCGTCGTAGGCGAGGTCGACGGAGCGGTCCGGCTGCCAGGGCGCGTGGCCGCCCTTGACCACCACCCAGCCGCCGGAGAGCGCCTGGATGCGGCGCGCCGCCTCGCGCCGGTCCTCTTCGCCGGCGATGCGGATGCCGCTCAGCGCCTCGGCCTCCGGCAGGTTGGGCGTCACCACCTCGGCCAGCGGCAGCAGCCGCTCCGTCAGAGCCCGCCGGGCGTCGGGGGCCAGGAGCGGCTCGCCGCCCTTGGCCAGCATCACCGGATCGACCACCAGGTGGCGGGCGCGGCGCCGGGCCAGGTCGGCGGCCACCGCCTCGACGATGGCGGCGTTGGCCAGCATCCCGGTCTTCAGGGCGTCGACGCCCACGTCGTCCCAGGCGGACGCGATCTGCTCCAGGACGAAGGCGGGCTCCAGCTCGACCACGCGCTGGACGCCCACCGTGTTCTCCGCCACCACGGCGGTCAGCGCGCTCATGCCGTAG
>JASBVM010000035.1 GCA_029961055.1 Bacillota bacterium | reverse complement strand
CCAAGGTGGTGCAGGTCGACGCCTCGCAACTCCTGGGTGCGCCCGCCGGCGGGGGCGCGCCGGGTGGCGGGGGCGGGACCGCTTCCTTCCAGCACCGGATCCGCCTGGTGATCGGGCAGAAGGCGGTCGTGCGCGACGGCCAGACGCTGGTGCTCGACGCCGCGCCCTTCATCCGCGGAGGAAGGACGCTGCTCCCCATCCGTTTCGTCAGCGAGGCGATGGGCTTCCAGGTGGGCTGGGACCAGCGGACCCGGACCGTCAGCGTCCGCGGCGGCAGCACGCAGATTCAGCTGGTCGTCGGCTCGACCACCGCGCGGGTCAACGGGCGCCCCGTCCAGTTGGACGTGGCGCCGGTCGTCATCGGCGGGACCACCTTCGTGCCGGTCCGCTTCATCAGCGAGACGCTGGGCGCCCATGTGACTTGGGATGGTCGGGCGCGAGCGGTGACGGTGGAGTGGTGAGGCGCCCGGAGGCCGGAGCGCGAGCCGACGGAGCCCCGCGAGGACGGTGATTCCTCTTCCTGGCCCGGCATCGCCGGGCCTTCTCCTGTGCTAGAGTGGTCGTCGCCCGAGCCAGCACCCGCCCGGGGCCGAACGAACCGAACCAACCGAACGGAACCGAACAAGCCGAGCCAAGCCGAAAGACGAAACCGAGAAGGACCTGAAGGGAGCGGAGCGCGCACGGAAGCTGCCGCAGCACTGCTTGACGCGGAGGGGCTCACGTACGCCTACGGCGAGTACAGGGCCGTCGACGGCGCCTCCTTCGCCATCCGGCCGGGCGAGCTGGTCGCCCTGGTCGGCCGGAACGGCGCGGGGAAGTCGACGCTCCTGGAATGCCTGGCCGGGTGGCGGCGGCCGGAGCGCGGCCGGGTCCGCCTCCTGGGGACGCCTGTCGGGGAGGAAGAGGTGCGCCACCGCTCCGCGGTCCTCCTCGTTCCCGACACGCCGCCCTTCTATGAGCAGCTGACCGCGTGGGAGCACCTCGCCTTCGTGGCGCAGCTGCGCCGGAGACCCGCGGCCGAGTGGCAGCCGGAGGCGGAGCGGCTCCTCCGCCGCTTCACGCTCTGGGAGCAGCGGAACGGGTATCCCTACGCCTTCTCGCGCGGGATGCGGACGAAGCTGGCCGTGGCCGTCGCGCTGGTCGCCCGGCCGCAGGTGCTCCTCCTGGACGAGCCTTTCGGGCCGCTCGACCCGATCTCGGCGGCCGACCTCTGGCAGGAGCTGACCGCCTTCGCCACGGGTGGCGCGGAACGGGAACCGGACCGGGAACCGGAGCAGGAGCACCGCGCAGGCGGCGGGAGAACAGCTGTTCTCCTTTCCAGCCACCGCCTGCCGCCCGAGGTGGAGCCGGACCGAATCCTCGTTCTCGAGCAGGGCCGCCTCCTCGCCGAGGGAAGCCCGGCGACCCTCCGCGCCCGCTACGGGCTCGACTCCGGCGACAGCGACGCCATCCTGCGCGCGGCGCTGCTCGCGGCGCGGAGGGAGGGGCGGTGAGCGTGCCGGGAAGGCTGCGCGGCGACGGTGGGCGGGGCGGAGCGCCCTTCCTCCGGCTGCGCGCCCGCCAGCTGCGTGCCGACCTGGACTACTGGGGGCGCGTTCTGGGGCTCACCGGCCAGGAGGGGGAGCTGGCCGGGGGCTTCCAGCGCGTCTACCGGTGGTACATCCTGCTCTTCCTGGCCGGGTGGGTCGTGCTGGCCTGGGAGGCGCTGCTCGACGCGGCCCGCACGGCCCACCAGGAGATGCCCGCGGCGCTCGCCCCGCTGCTGGGCCTCGCCCTTCCGCCGCTGATCGGTCTGGGGCTCGTGGTCCTGGTCGGGCGCGCGCTTCTGGAGAGCCCGTTCCAGATGAGCGCGGCCGACGAGGCCTTTCTCGTCGGGAGCCCGCTGCCGAAGCGCGGCTGGATCCTGGTCGACTTCGCGCGGGCCGTGCTTCCCTGGCTGGCCGCCTCCCTCCCGCTCGGCGCCGCGCTGGCCGTCCTGCTCAGCGGGCGCACCGGCGACGCCTGGCCGGGAAGCCTGGCCGGCCTCCTCCTCGTCCTGGCGGCGCAGGCGCTGGCCTGGGCGGCGGGGCTCGCCCGCCTCGCCAGCCCCCGCAGGCTTGTCCGGGCCGCGCTCTGGCTCCTGCCGGCCGGGCTGCTCGCAGCCACCTACGCGCCGGGCGCCCCGGCGCGCCTGCCGGGCGAGGCCTTCCTCGACGCCGTCGGGGCGGGCGGCGCCGCGGGTGGGACCGGCCCCGGCCTCCTGGCGATCCTCGCCGGCGCCCTGCTGGTGCTGCTCGTCCTGGTGGCGGGCGCCGTCGATCTGCCGCTGGCCATCGAGGCGAGCGCGGCGCGCATCGAGCTCGGTGACCTGGCGGCGCTGCGCTGGCTCGACCCGGGCCTGGCGCGGCGGCTGAGGCGGCGGCTCGCGCTCCGCTCCGCGCGACGGCGCGGCCAACTCCCCGCGCGCTGCGGCTGGTGGGCGCTCCCCGCCCGGGTGGCGGTCGGCTTCCTGAGGCAGCCGGGGCGGATCGGGGGGCTGCTGGGCACGGGACTGGCGCTCCTGGCGGCGGTCGGCCTGGTCATGCACCCGCAGGTGGGCGGGGCCTGGTTCGCCTGGCTCCTCTTCTGGCTGGCGAGGCCGCCGCGCAGCCTCGTGGAGTGGGTGGAGGAAGCCGGGCAGGAACCCTTCCTCCGCCGCCTGGTCCCGTGGGGGGCGCTGCCGCTCCTCGCCGGCGAGGCGCTCGTCCCCGCCGCGGCCCTGGCCGTGCCGGGGGCGCCGCTCGCCCTCTACCTGGGCGCGGGGTCGGGGGCGGCGGGCGCGGCGGTGGCGCTCCTCCTGTACTGGGCGCTCCTCGCGCTGGCCGCCCTGACGCAGGGGCTGGCGGTCCTCGGCGCGGAGATCGGCGGCGCCATGGGCCGCGGCTCGGCCGACCTGCTCCTGGGGCTCGTCGGCTTCGGGACCGTCCTCCTCGCCGGCGCCCAGGGAGGCTCCCCGGTGGCGGCGCTCGTGGCCGCGCTCTTCTTCGACGCCGTCCTGGCCTGGAGCTGGGGCCGCCCGCGCCGCCCGGCGCCCGCCGCCGGGGAGGAGCCGGAGGGGGCCTGACCGAGGGCCGGAGGGCCGGCCGGGCACGGTGTCGCCCGACATGCTCCTGGACCCCTGTCCCGGGCCCCGGACCCGGGTCCGGGCGCATCTTCCCGCCCTCCCAGCTGTTGCTCCGGACAGCGCGTTCCAGCAGATAGTTGAGTAAAGCCATTGGATTGTAGGATAAGGGCCGGGAGGCGATCCGCGTGATCCGACTCGTCTGGCCCGAAGAACTGTGGCGGCTGGCCGGTGCAGAGGCCTACCGCCTCCCCGCCGGCCGCCTGGGAGAGCTGGCCGGGCACCTGCGCCGGGCCGGCCTCCGGCCCCTGGCGGCCGCCCTTCTGGCGCCGCGCGCGCATCTGGAGTTGAACGGGGCACCGCTGCCGGCGGAGCCGGAGCTGGCCGTGCCCGACGGGGCCGAGCTGGCCCTGGTTGTGCCCCCCCTGCGGCCGGAGGACCACGTGCCGCCGGAGCGCTGCCGCGAGCTCGTGGAGGAAGGGGCGCGGTTGGTGGACGTGCGCGAGCGGGACGAGTTCGCCTGGGGGCACATCCCGGGCGCGGAGAACCGCCCCCTTTCGGCCTTCCCCGACGTCTTCTCCGATCTTCTCGCCGCGCCCGCGCCCGGCGAGGACGGCAGCCCGGAGCCGGTCTTCGTCTGCCGCAGCGGCCACCGGACCCTCTGCGCGCTCACCCTCTACCGCCTCTTCGGGCGGGAGGACGGGAAGCACCTGCTCGGGGGCGTCCAGGCCTGGCAGCAGATCTACCCCATCGAAGGGCAGCCCGTGGCCTGAGGAGGAAGCGGCCTGCCGCGCGACGCCACGGTGAGCGGAGAGAGCGCGGTAGGCGCCTTCTTCCTCGACGCGCGGCGCGGCTGGCTGGCGGTCTCCTCGCCGCCCGGAGCCGGGTGACGGTCTCGGGCGACGGGCCGGGGAGCTTCCTCCGGTGGGGTACGCCACCGGCATCGGCTTCCGGGACGACCGGGTGGGCTGGCTCGGCGTCCGTTACCACGGCCGGGCCGGTGCTCCCGGCCGGGTACCGATCGAGCTCTACCGGAGCGTGGACGGCGGCCGGAGCTGGCGACCGCCGCCCTGCCCGCCGGGTTACCGCGCCGCTCCGCGCCCCGCCCCGCTGCCCGGCGTCCACGCAGCCGGCCCCGCCGCCCGCGCCCTGGACCGGAGGTAGACGACCACCCCGACCAGCACCGTGAGAACGGTGCCGCCGGTGATCTGCGCCTCGTAGACCACGACGTTCTCCGTCCCCTCGGGCGGCATGAAGAAAAAGACGCAGGCCAGCAGGATGAAGAACTCGCCCAGGAGCGCGGCCAGCCAGGCGCCCGCACGACCGCCGCCCACACGGAACGGCCGCTCCTGCTCCGGCCGCACGTAGCGCAGCCGCAGGAAGGCCGGGAACATCAGCAGGTACGGCAGCAGAAAGACGATGGACGAGAGCGCGAAGATCGTCCAGAAGACCGAGGCCACGCTCTCGAAGGTCACGTAATTGCCCACCGCCAGCACGGTCGCCACCGCACCCATCAGGAGATAGGCGTAGTCCGGGCTGCCGTAGCGCGGGTGAATGTGACCGAAGACCCCGGGTACCTGCTTGTCCAGCCCGGTGACCGCGATCACCCGGTTGGCACCCATGCTCCAGGTGACCATGTTGGCGACGAAGGTGACGAGGAGCAGCGCGGAGGCGACGTAGTAGGCGCCGGTCAGCCAGGGGACGCCGGCGCTCATCACCTTGAGCGCGTCGGTGATCCCGGTGACCACGTTGATCTTGGCCAGCGGCACCGCGGCCAGGATGCCGAAGGTGGCCAGCATGTAGACCGCCGCGATGACGACGCCCGCCAGCAGGATCGCCCTGGGCACGTCCCGCTGCGGGTCCTTGATCTCCTCGCCGGCGGAACTCATCAGCTCGAAGCCCATGTAGTTGTAGACCACCACCGGCAGGAAGGCGAGCGTGGCCGACCAGCGCGGCACCCACTCGCGCGGGGCGAAGGAGTTGGCAGGGCCATGCGCCAGGGCGAACCAGATGCCCAGTCCGCCCAGGAAGAGCAGGAGCAGGATCTTGATGGCCGCGCCGACGTTGGGGATCCACTTGTTCAGGCGGATGTCCAGGATTCCGAGGCCGACCGTCAGCCAGACCAGCGCCACGGTCACCGCCGCCTGACCGGCGTTCCCCAGGCCGGGTGCGAAGACGGACGCGAGGATCCCGGAGAAGAGCACGAAGACCGACGGCATCCAGTAGGCGACGTTGATCCAGTAGAGCCAGGCGGTCAGCGAGCCCCAGAAGGGGCCGAAGGCTTCCTTCACCCAGACGTAGATGCCGCCCTCCGACGGCCAGGCCGAGCCCAGCTCGGCAGTCACCAGGCCGTAGGGCACGAAGAAGAGCAGAATGCTGATCAGCCACCAGCCCAGCGACTGGACGCCGATGGCCGCCGAGGCGGCCACCGTGTCCGCGACCACCACGGCGCAGGCGGTGAAGAGCACCAGGTCGACCAGGCCCAGCGCTTTCCGCCACACCGGCCGGCCGTCGGGAGCCGCCCGGCCGGCCTTGCCGCCGACGCTCTCGGTCTCGCTCACTGTCCCCGTCCCCCCTCTTCCGGACGGCCGCCGAGCGCCTCGCCCAGCTCACGGACGCGGCGGTCCACCCCGGCGGGGATGCGGTCCACCCCCAGGAGGGCCACCAGGAGGCCCTTCTCCAGGTGCATGCGGTTCTCGGCCTGCTGGAAGACGATGGAATGGTCGCCGTCCATCACGTCGTCGGTCACTTCCAGCCCGCGGGCGGCCGGGAGGCAGTGCATGAAACGGGCGTGGCGGGGGGCGCGCGCCATCAGCCCGGCGTTCACCTGGTACGGCGCCATGGCCCGCTTCCGGGCCTCCGCCTCCGCTTCCTGGCCGACCCACCACCAGAGGTCGGTGTAGACGAAGTCGGCGTCGCGCACCGCGGCGACGGGATCATGGAGGAACTCCACGCGCGAGCCCGCTTCCTCCGCGTTGCGGCGGGCGACGGCCTGGACCTCGGCGGGCAGCTCGTAGCCCGGCGGGTTGGCGGCGACGAAGTCGACACCGAGCTTCGGGCACATGGTCGCGAGGCTGGCGCAGACGTTGGTGGCGTCGCCCAGGAAGGCCACCCGGATCCCGCGCAGCGTCCCCGCCACCTCGCGGATGGTGAAGGCGTCGGAGAGCGTCTGCACCGGGTGCCAGCGGTCGGTCAGCCCGTTGATCACCGGGACGCTGGCGTGCGCGGCCAGCTCCTCCAGCACCTCGTGGCGCAGAAGGCGGGCCATGATCCCCTGGACGAAGCGGCTGAGTACCCGGGCCGTGTCGCCGACGCTCTCGCGGCCGCCCAGGTGGATCTCGCCGGGCTTCAGATAGAGCGAGGTGCCGCCCAGGTCGGCCATGCCCACCTCGAAGGAGACCCGGGTACGGGTGGAGGGCTCCTCGAAGAGGAGCGCAAGGTGCTTCCGGTCCAGCAGAGGGGTCGGCACGCCCTCGCCCCAGAGCCGCTTGACCGCCGCGGCCAGGTCGAGGACGGCGACCAGCTCCTCGCGCGTCCAGTCCTGCTCCGTGATCCAGTCGCGCCCGCGGAGCGACCTCAGGCAGGCGAGGTCCACCTCGGTCAGCTCGACTTCCCCGGTCTTTCCGTCCCTCATCGGCCTACCTCCTTCGTCGCGCCGGCTCCCGCTCCGGGGCTGAGCGCCGCCGCTCCGGGCGCGGCCCGGGCGCCTAGCCGCGGACGATCACCTGGCTCATGCAGTGGGGACCTCCGTAACCGCCTGTCAGCGCGGTGAAATCCATCATGTGGGTCCGGACGCCGTGGGCGCGGAGACGCTCCTCGAAGGAGGCGCCCGCCGAGGCGACGCCGACCAGGCTTCCTTCCGCGGTGAGGAGATAGTTGGGGGCGAAGGCCTCCTGCTCGTCTTTGGTGAAGGGGATCACCTCGAAACCGCGGCTCTCGAGGAAGTGCCCGAACCGCCAGCGCTCCACGAGCCGGTAGCGGTACGAGTCCGGTGTGCCTTCGGGACGGTAGAGCTCCACCGTCGGCTCGTCGCTCCCGCGCAGGCGGTCTTCGCAGAGGACGGCCAAACGCGGCGCGAGCAGGTTGAAATAGGTGTCGAGGTGCATCTCGTCCATCTCCGCGCGCGGGTCGCGGACGACCGCCACCTCGACGTAGCCGTAGGCGCGCGCCTCCAGGAGCTGCGCGATGCCGTCGTCGTCGGAGAGGAGCCCCACGCCCTGGAAGACCAGATCGCCCGCCGGCAGGAAGTCGCCGCCCTCGAGGTGCCCCGGCGCGGCCACCCGCACGACCGGCTCGATCCCCATCTGCTCCAGCGCCAGCGCCACGTTGTCGTTCTCCGCCTTGCGGACGTCCAGCCGGAAGCGTCCGATGGCGACGCCGCGGCGGGTGGTGATCATCGGGTCGCGCAGGAAGTACTGGTTGTCGGCCGGCTCCAGGCGGAACTCGCTCACAAAGCGACTGGTGGGGTCCAGCGGGCGCGGGTTGGGCCGGATGGTGACCGTCGGCCGGAGGAGGACGAGATCGGCCAGGATGTCCGGGTGGAAGCCGCGGATCGTCTCCCACTTGCTCTCCAGGAGCTCCCTCCGGTCATCGGGACCGATGGCGGCATCGAAGTCGTAGGTGAGCGCCGCGTCGGCGGCGCGGCGGAGCCGGTCGAGCTTCTCCCCAGGGACGGGTTCGTCCGCCTGGTCGATGCAGCCACAGGTGAGCGCCTGGCGCAGGTCGATCACCCGGGCACCGCGCGCCTCCAGCTCCTCGCGGAAGCGCCGGTGCTCCGCCTTGGCCCTGACCAGGTCGAAGGGATGCAGGAAGTTGGCCGAGTGGGTCTCGAGAATGCCGAAGAGCGTCTCCACGTCCGGTTCACACAGGAGGACGACACGGGCGGTCTGCCATTCCGCCGCCTGGCAGGGGTGAAGTCGCCGACTCTCCGCCGCGGTCAGGCGGGTACCGCGCGGCCCGAAGCGCGAGAGCTGGAGTGACAACGCGGATCGACTCCTTCCTGGAGCGCTCCCGAGGCCCTCCCGCAAACCTCCCGACAACGACCGGCCGAGGATCTCGCGGCCTCTGCCTGCCGTGGACGATACGGTTGTCTTCTCGTCGCGGGGGCGGACGGGCGCGACACCCGGACTCGGCCCGGGGCCCTGCCGCTGGCATCACCTCGCTTTCAGGCTTGTCCGTCTGGTGACTCCATGGTGATTCTCAGGCAGCCGGCTGTGTCCCGCATCGGGCGGGAAGTCGGTCTTTCTCGCATCGCATGGGGTCTGCGGCCGTCGGGCCTCTGGCCGCCCCTCCGGCGGGGGCCCCGGGGAAATGCGACAGGGGGGCTCAGGGCCTGGTGCGGAGACGGGCGGCGCCGTAACCTTTCAGCTGCCGCGAGGCCTCCTCGACCTCCGCCTCGCTCAGAAGCCGCGGTTCGCCGGCCAGGACCGCCCGCCAATAGAGCTCTGCCATGGACTCCAGCAGCAGCGCGTTCCGGTAGGCCTCGTCGAGGCTTCCTCCCACGGTGACCGCGCCGTGGTTCGCAAGGAGCACGGCCTTCCGCTCGGCCCCCAGCGCGCGCACCGCGTTCTCCGCCAGCTGCTCCGAGCCGTAGACGGCGTACTCCGCCACCGGCACGGAGTCGCCCAGGAGGAGGACCATGTAGTGCATCACCGGGATCCCGCGTCCCAGGACCGCCAGCGTGGTGGCGTACATGGAGTGGGTGTGGACGATCGCGCGGGTTTCCGGACGCCTCCGGTAGATGTGGAGGTGCATGGGCGTCTCGCTGGAGGGCTCGAGATCCCCCTCCACCACCCGGCCGTCGCGGTCCAGGAGCGTGATGCTCTCCGGCGCCAGGCGCTCGTAGTCCACCCCGGAAGGGGTGATGGCGATCAGGCCGCTCGCCTCGTCGATCGCGCTGATGTTCCCGGACGTTCCGGCCACCAGCCGATCGTGCAGCATGCGCCTCGAGAACTCCGCCACCCGGCGCCGGCTCTCCTCGGCACGCATCTCTTCCACCCCCCGCGTTGCACGGGAGCCGGGGATCGGCCCGCCCCCGGCCCCGTCTCCTCCCCGCCTGCTCCGCCCCGCCCGTCGCCCCGCCCGGCGTCTACCCCGCCGACGACCGCCCTGCGGCGGCCAGGGGTGGCCTTCTGAAGGATCCCACGGCGGGAGGGCGCCTTCCTCCGGCCTTCCGTCCCCGAGCTTCCCCGACCGGGAGACTGGGCTGCCGGGCCGGCGGGTCAGCCATCCGTGATCGGGAGGCGAACATCCGTCCAAGTGGCACAGCCCAATGGCCTTCGCTTTACGGTGAGCTTGCCCTGCCCAGGCGACCGGTGCGCCCGATGGCGGGGCGACGTTGCCGTCACCGCACCTGGCTCTCGAACAGCCGGCTCCGGTCGAGCCGCCGGAGGATCTGCTGCATAACCAGAAAGTCCAAGAGCGCCAAGACCGCCCCCATGCCGACCAGCACCGCCGTATCCAGCAGCAGCGCACCGGCGAGCTGTCCGAAGAGCAGCGCCATCACCGGCAATACGATCACGCCGCCCAGCTGGTAGGCGGCCTGGAAGCTGCTCACGCGGGCGCTGATGAACACGTTGAGGAGGATGGTGCCCAGGCTCAGCGTCGGGATCACCAGCAGCATCAGGGGCACCCAGTTGGGCTGGGGGAAGAAAGGACGCCCGAACAGGGGCCAGCCGGCGACGCTGGTCGCCAACCCGTAGAGGACGAAGGTGACGAGGGAGAGTCCCATGGAGGGGAGGAAGGCGGCCAGCACCTTGCCGAGCAGCAGGCTGGTCAGGTCGACCGGCGCCAGCAGCAGGCTCTCCAGCGTTCCCCGTTCCTTCTCTCCGGCGAAGCTGTCGGCGCTGATCACGCTCGAGGTCATCAGCGGAATGAGCAGGAAGAACGGCGCGAAGACATAGTTGACCATCAGGTAGGCCAAGCGCTGGCTGACGGAGGGGAGGGAACCCAGCGCCCGGGTCAGCTCGGACGGCGGGACGCGGTCCAGGACGGCCAGCAAGGATCCCAGATTATGGATGGATCCGGCGCCATACAGGCGGAGCGCCAAGAGGAGGCCAGCGGGGAGCACGACGCCCAGTACCAGCGGAAGGATCAGCATCGGGAGCCACACCTGGATGTTGGCGAAGACCGCCTTCATGTCCTTGACCGCGATCGCCCGGATGGCCCTGCTATTCACCATGCTGCCCACGTGCGGCGTCCTCCCGGATCTTGAAGTAGAGGCTCTGAAGGTCCCGGTCGGCCACGACGGCGCTGTAGACCTCCGCGCTCCGGAGCAGCCTGCGGAGCAGCTCCGGCACGTCCCTCCTGGATCCGAGTCGGAACTCCAGCCGCCCCGGGGCAAGCCGCCGCACCGGAAACCCCTCGTAACGGTCGCCTTCCAGGGGAAGGTCCGTCTCCACCTCCAGCACGGTCTCGGTCCGGTGGCGCATCTCGAGTTCGCCCAGCGTGCCCTGCTCGATGACGCGACCGCCGTCGAGGAAGACATACCGGTGGCAGACCGCCTCCAGCTGCTGCAGCACGTGGGAGGAGAGAACGATGGTGGTGCCGTGGTTGCGGCTCCAGCGGCCGATGTCCTCCAGCACCATGCGGATGCCCTCGGGGTCCAGGCCGGAGGTGGGCTCGTCCAGGAGAAGCAGGGCCGGGCGGTGCAGCAGCGCCTTCGCCAGGCCGAGCCGCTTCCTCATCCCGGTGCTGTAGGCGGCGACTTTCCGGTCGGCGTGGGCGCCGAGGCCGAACTCCTCCAGCAGCGCCGCCGGTCGGCCGGAGTCGGTCACGCCGTAGATCTCCGCGAAGAAGCGCAGATTGTCGAGCCCGCTCAGGTGCGGGTAGAGCCCGGCGGATTCGGTGAGGACGCCGGTGATGCGCCGGATCGCGTCGCCCTCCCGCACGGGGTCGCGCCCGGCGACGCGGATGCTTCCTCCGTCCGCGCGGAGCACGCCCGCGATCAGGCGGATCGTGGTGGTCTTGCCGGCGCCGTTCGGCCCCACCAGGCCGATCACCTCGCCGGGCTGGACGGAGAAGCTGACCTGGCGGAGCACCGGTTGCTGAAAGCGCTTGGTGACCTCGTGCAGTTCGATCATCGGCTGGGCCATGGAATCCCCCGGATTCGGACGACCGGTCAGGGCGTGTGCTTCGACGTCGAGCGGATGGCATCCTCGTGGGGCCGGTCTTGCCTTTGCGCGGGTGCGGGCCGGGAAGGGGGCGTCCGTCCCCCCGCCGATGGGCGGACGGAGGACAGGCGCCCGATGGCCGCGGGGCGCCGCAGGGGACGACCACCGGGCCGCTTCCCGCATAGGCTGTCCAGCAAAGGCCAGGAAGGGGAGGCGCAGCCCGATGGCCGCAGGCGTCTCAGGAAACCGCTGCTGGATCGACGTGGCCCCTCCGGCGCCGGGATCCGGGCCGGTACCGGTGCCCGTCCAGCCGTCGGTGTTCGAGCAGTCGACGTCCGTCGCGACCGCGGACGCGCTGCAGTACTTCGGACCTCACGAGGTCGGGCTCTGGCCGCGGTACGTGTACTGGTACCTCAACACGGGCGCCAGGACGGCCTTCATCCAGCTGGAGCTGAGCCCGGACGCCGTGAACTGGTACGTGTTCGGGTCTCAGACCCTGGCCGCCGGCGTGATCGACTGGGCGTTCATCACCGCTCCACCCGCCAGGTACACGCGCCTCGGGTACCGGTCCGACGCCGCCGGCCAGCCGACTTCCCTCCGGCTCTGGGTGCAGGCGCAGATGCCTTGACCCGAAGGCACCGGGCTGCGCGCCCGCGTGATCCCCGGTTGCGAGGACTCCTCCCGTCTCGCGGCGAGGTCAGGGGGCGCGCCGGTGAAGCCGCGTCCCTTCCTGACGCGGGCAGCGCGGCAGCCAATGCGCGGCTCGGCGCCCGGCGGGCGCTACACTATTGTAGGAAGTGAATTGACTTGCACCTCTACCAGTAGGAGCTGGGCGGGCCGACGAACGGGCAAAACTGGCGAAAGCCGGTGACGCAAAGCCGCGGGCCTACCGTCCGCCTACCGCGGACCACGGCGGCCGGGCTGCCGAATCGCCGCGCCTCGATCCTCGTCCTCCTCTTCCCTCCCCCGCCCCGCCTGGCCGCAAGGGGGCGTGCCGAATGCGCCTTGCGGACGAACCGTACGAGGCCGGCCGGCGCCTTCTCGGATACCTGCGGGCGTTCGTGCAGCGCCTGGCCGCGCGCGAGCACGCCCGCCGGAACCGGCGGGAAGCCCACGAGCTGCCCCTGGACGCCGAAGCCGAGTCGAGACCCGCGGCGCACAACCCCGAAGAGGAAGCGCTCTCCGCGGTCTTCCTCGAGCAGCTCCTCTGCCGCCTGGACGCCCGCGAGCGGCGCGTGGTGACGGCCACCGTCCTCGAGGGGCGGACCGAGGCCGAGCTGGCGCGGGAGCTGGGGATCAGCCAGCAGCGCGTGGCCGCCTTGCGCAGGCGCGCGCTCGAGAAGCTGCGACGCTTCCTGGAGGAGGCGGAGGAGCCGTGACCGCGCTCGCCATCTCGCCCACCCGTGGCGAGCTGCTCCGGTTGGCCCAGCGCGTGGTCGAAGGCGACGGGAGCGCGCTGGAGCCGTTGCTCCGGGCGTTCGAGCGCCCCATCCGCCGGGCCGCCTGGCGCAACGGGCGCGTCGACCCGGAGGTGGCGGACGCCCTGCGCGCCGAGCTGGCCATCGTCCTGCTCGGGGTCGTCCGCCGCGGCCTCCCGCGCCCAGCCGGCCCGCGCGGCTCGAGGCGCCCCTGCGGCCGCGGGACGTGAGCGGCGGGGCGGTCGGGTTGTCCGCGACCACGGGCCTCTTCACCTACTCCAACCTGGGCACGCTGGCCGGTGCGTCGCTGGCGACCGCCCTGGTGCTGGAGGCGATCCGGCCGCTGCCGGGGCTGCACCGGCTTCCTGCGCGGCTGGTCGCCCTTCCCGTGGCCACGCTTCTCCTCGCCCTGGCGGAGGCCGCCCGCGGGGATCTGCGCCCCGGGGATGCGCCCCTTCTGGTCCTCAACGGCCTCCTCGTCGCCTCGGCCGCGACGAGTCTGCGCTGCCGCCGCGCGCGGCCGTCGAGCGTGCGGATCACCATCGCCTACGCGGTGCGACGGAAGGGGAGCCCTCAGCCGCCGGGTCCGCCGCCGGCCTCGGCGACGGTGGTGACCACGTCCGCGACAGGCCGGGCGGTCCCCGGCGCGCGCAGGACGACGACGCGTACGCCCCGGAGGTGAAGGCCGCCTCGACCGGTCCTCCTCCCCGGGGACTCGGCTCCGCCGAGGTTGCCGCCCGGGGGAACCTGGCAGCCGCTCGAGCCGGCGACGGCGGCGGACGGCCGGACCCGTGCCTGGGCCCGTCCAGACCGGTATGATGGCGCTGGCGCCAGCCGACGTGACGGTGGGAAGTGCGACGCCGGAGCCCACGACGGAAGAGGGTCGGCCGGATGGAACTTCCTGGCGGATGCCCCAACTGCGGGGGACCCCTGGAGATTCGCGAGGTGGTCTGCCGCGCCTGCGACACGGTGATCCGGTCGCACTACGAGCCGAGCGGCTTCGACCGGCTGGATCCGGACCGGCGGCGGTTCGCCCTGCTCTTTCTGCGCGCGGCCGGCAACCTGCGCGAGATGGAGCGCCTCCTGGGCGTCTCCTACCCCACGGTGCGCAAGAAGCTCGACGAGGTGATCGAGGCGCTGGGCGGGCCGGTGACGGCCGAGCGCGACGGCGACGCGGACGCGGAGCGGCGCCGGCTGCTGGAGGAGGTCCGGCGGGGCGAGCTGGGCGTCGAGCAGGCGCTCGCCCAGATCGAGCGGTGGAGGCGTCGAGAGGGCCGGGGTGGTCCGGACGCCGCGGATGGCGACGCCGACCCGACCGCCGGCCGGGACCGCCGGGAGGCCGAAGAAGAAGGGAAGAGCAGCTGATGCCCGCCCAACCCGGACCGGGACCGCTCCACCAGCTTCTCGACCCGGGCGTCAACCTGTGGCTGCAGCAGTTCTCGACGCCGTGGCTGGACAGGTGGATGGTGGCGATCACCACCCTCGGATCGGCGACCTTCTACATGCTCCTCCTGCCGCCGGTCTACTGGCTGGCGGGGAGGCGCGAGGGGCACCGGCTCTTCTTCCTTTTTCTCGTGTCGATGTGGCTGAACGGCTTCTTCAAGGCGTTCTTCGCCCTGCCGCGCCCGTCGGCCGCGGAGGGCGTCCGCCAGGTGGTGGTCGAGACCTCGAACGGCTTCCCCTCCGGTCACGCGCAGGGCTCGGTCACCCTCTGGGGCTTCCTCGCCGCCGAGCACCGCCGGATCTGGCCGCTCTCCGTGCTCGTCATCGTGCTGGTCTGCCTCTCCCGCCTCTACCTGGGCGTCCACTACCTGGCGGACGTCGCGGGCGGCCTGGTCATCGGGGCCGCCGTCCTCGCCCTCTTCGAGCTGGGTGCCCGCCGGGGCTGGGGATCCGGCTGGCCGAGGCCGCTCAAGCTCCTCCTGGCCGTCGCCGTCCCGCTGGCGCTCTGGCCGGTCTACCGGAGCCCCACCGCCGACCAGGAGCTCGGCTTCCTGATGGGCCTCCTGGTCAGCGACCTCTGGGCGCTCGAGGCGGTCGCCTACGAGGAAGGCGGCCTCTGGTGGCAGCAGGTGCTGAAGGTCGCGATCGGCCTCGGCGGCTTCGCCCTCCTCTTCGCCCTCCACGGCCTCCTCCTGCCCGGGGAAGGCCTGCTCTCCATGCTCGGCTACGCGCTGATCTCCCCGTGGGTGACCGTCGCCGCCCCGTGGATCTTCACGCGGCTGGGTCTGAGCGCGCCGCGCCCGCCTCGGCCTGCATAGGGGCCGGCGGGCGCCGCCCCCGGCCGGGGGCGGGGGACTACTCGCCCGCCGCCTGCGCGCGGACGCCGGGCCCGGCGGCCATCTTCTTCAATTCCTCCCGGATCGGCTTGCCCTGCGGCGTCCTGGGAAAGTCTTCGACCAGGATCACCTGGCGAGGAACTTTGTAAGGTACCAGTTCCTTCCGGCAAAGCTCCAGCAGCTCCTCGGGCGCCGCCTCGACGCCCTCCTTCAGCCGCACGAAGGCGATGGGGACCTCTCCCTTGGTCGGGTGGGACGACCCGACCACGATCGCCTCGGCCACGGCGGGATGATGGTAGAGGACGGTCTCGACTTCCTTGGGATAGATGTTGTATCCGCTGTAGATGATCATGTCCTTCAGCCGGTCCACCATGTAGAGATAGCCGTCGCTGTCCTGCCGCAGGACGTCACCGGTATGCAGCCACCCGTCCGGGTCCAGAACCTGCCGGCTCTCCTCCGGCCGGTTCCAGTATCCCCTCATGACGTTGAAGCCGCGGACCCACAGCTCGCCCGGCTCTCCCGGCGGCAGCTCCCGCCCGTCGGGCCCGACGATCTTGACCTCCGTCCCCGGCAGGGGCTGGCCGCAGGAGCCGTACCTCCTCTTCTCCGGGTCGGGCGGTTGCAGCGACGCGATGGGCGACACCTCCGTCTGGCCGTATCCCTCGACGACCACGATCCCCGTCTTCTCCTCAAAGGCCCTCTGCACCTCGACCGGCACGGGGGCCGCGCCCACGACGCCGACGCGGAGCGACGAGAGGTCGAGATGCTCGCCGGACTCGCTGTGGAGAAGCTGGTTGAGCAGGATGTACATGCTCGGCACGCCGTCCATGAACGTCGCCCTGTAGCGGGCGATGTCCTCCGCCACGCCCCGCGGGTGGAACTGGTCCCGGACGACGATCGTCCCGCCGAGGTAGAGGAACTGCAGAAACTCGACCGAGATGGCGAACACGTGAAAGTAAGGCAGGGTGTTGACGACGGTCTCCTCCGACGACATGCCCAGAACCTGCGCCAGCACCCGCACCACGCCGAGCATGGCGCCGTGCGTGAGCATCGCCCCTTTGGGCGTGCCCGTCGTGCCCGACGTGTAGAGGATCATCATCACGTCGTCGTCGGAGAGAGAGGGCAGAGGGGTCGGGGGAAGCGGCCGCCGCATCGCCCGGTGCGCGTCCAGGGCGCCCTCCGGTGCCCCTTCCCGGTCGCGGTCCCAGACGATCACCTTCTCCAGCGCCCGGAACGGCCGGCGGCGATGTTCGTCCAGCACCCTCTCGCCCACGGGGCGGTGGGCCAGCAGCAGCTTCGCCTCCACGTCTTCCAGAAGGAAGCGGAGTTCCCTCTCGGTGAGCGACGGGTTGAGCGGGGTCGCGACCGCACCCCGCTTGGCCACGGCACCCAGACTGACCAGGATCTCCGGCGAGTTGCCCATGGCGATGGCCACATGGTCGCCGGGCCTCACGCCCTGCTCCGCCAGCAGATAGGCCAGGCGATCGGTCAGCTCGTCGTACTGGTGAAACGTGATCGGCTCGTCGTGGTAGATCAGGAAGACCTTCTCCCCGCGCTCCCTCGCCTGGCGACGGATCCAATCAGGAAGGACCGGCACGGATCATCCCTCCCCACCGCGTTCTCGGGACAAGTCTACTCCGGCTCCGCGCCCGGCCCGCCCCCGGCGATGGTTCACCCGCGGCAACGCGTTATCACGGTAGGTTGACGTTTACGTCAGCGTGAGGTATCAAGAGGCGGGAGAGATCGACGCAGATGCCCACGTCCCGGCGACGCTACACCATCTCCGAGCTGGCGGAGGCCTTCGACACCACGCCGCGCACGCTCCGCTACTACGAGGAACTCGGGCTCCTGGCCCCCGAGCGCGAGGGTCCCCACCGGCTCTACGGCGAGCGCGACCGGGTGCGCCTCAGGCTCATCCTGCGCGGGCGACGGCTCGGTTTCAGCCTGCAAGAGATCCGCCAGATGCTGGACCTCTACGACGTCGACCGGAGCGAGGTCACCCAGCTGCGCGACGTGCTGCGCAGGGGCCGACAGCGCATCGCCGAGGTGGAGGCGCAGATCGCCGACCTCCGGGCCCTGCTGGAGGAGCTGCGGGACCGGGAGGCCCAGTTGGAGCGGCTGCTCGAGCAGAAGACCGGCAGCCGAGAGGAGGCAGATCCGCCGTGAGGTTTCAGTCCTATGCATACGGCAGGAACCACTTCACCCTGGACCCGGACCTGCAGGCCGTGCTCCGGCACTTCTGGCCCGACGCCCGGGCCCACTGGCCGGAGCTCGAGCGCTGGGGCGAGCTCCTGGGCGGCGAGGCCTACAAGGTCGGCTACCACGTCGACCAGGAAGCCCCGCCCGTCCTCGTGATGCACGACCTGGACGGGAACCGCGTGGACCGCGTGCGGCTCTCCCCCGCCCAGGAGGCCCTGCTCCCCAAGCTCGCGCCGCTCATGGAACCGCCCTACCGGGGCGGGAGCTGGCACCACCACTACGCGCTCGGGTACCTCCTGGCCGACCCCGGGCTGTACTGCATCCTGACCATCACCCAGCAGGTCGCCTACGCCGTCCACAAGTACGCGCCCGAGCAGAGCGCGTGGAAGGAGCGCCTCCTCGCCGGCGAAGCGTGGGGCGCCACCTGGATGACCGAGATCCAGGGAGGAAGCGACCTCGGCGCGAACCGGACCACCGCCCGGCGCGCCGACCCGGGAGGCCGGCTCTGGCTCCTCTCGGGCGGGGACAAGTACTTCGCCAGCGGCGCCGGCCTCGCCGACGTCGCCGTCGTCACCGCCCGGCCCGAGGGCGCGCCGGAGGGGCCCAAGGGGCTGGCCCTCTTCCTCGTCCCCCGCCTCCGCCGCGACGGCACGCTCAACTTCCGCGTGCGGCGCCTCAAGGAGAAGAGCGCCACCCGCGCCGTCCCCTCCGGCGAGGTGGAGCTGGAGGAGGCCGAGGCCTTCCTGATCGGGGAGGCCGGCCAGGGCATCTACTACACCCTGGAGGTCCTCACCTCGTCCCGGCTGGCCAACGCCGTCGCCGCCATGGGCATCGCCCAGAAGGCGCGCCTGGAGGCGCTCTTCCGCGTCACCCGGCGGACCGCCTTCGGCCGGGCGCTGGCGGAGCACCCGCTGGTGCGGCGCGACCTGGTCGACCTGGCCGTCCGCCAGGCGGGCGGGCTCGCCCTCGCCTTCCGCGCCGTCGACGCCTTCGACAAGAGCTGGCACGAGCGGCCGCCCTACAGCCCGGAGTACCACTACGCCCGCTTCCTCTCGCACCTGGCGAAGAACCGGACCGCCGACCACGCCGCGGAGAGCACCCGCCTGGCGATGGAGCTCTTCGGCGGGCTGGGCTTCCTGGAGGAGTACGCGGTGGCGCGCTGGCACCGGGAGGCGCTGATCACGCCCATCTGGGAGGGGACGAGCAACATCCAGGCGCTGGACCTGCTCGAGGCCATGGTGAAGAAGCGGGCGCACGAGAGCTTCCTGGCCGAGTTCGTCCCGATGCTGGAGGAAGCCGGCACGCCGGAGGCCGCCGAGGCGCGGCGCGTCATCGAGGGCGAGCTGGCGCGGCTGGCCGCGGCCGGGCCGGAGGAGGCGGAGTGGTACGCCAAGCACGCCCTCACCCGCCTGGCCGACGCCGCCCAGGTCGGGCTCCTCTACCGGCTGGCCCGGAGCGGGGGCGAGCGCTACGCGCGGCTGGCGACGCTCTACGCGCGGAGGTTCCTCTTCGGGGAGGAGTACCCTTCCTGGGCGCTGAGCGAGCCCGGGATCGTCGAGCTGCCGGAGACCGCCGAGGAAGCCGGGCGAGAGGAGGGCGTGGGGATCCATGCGTGAACTGGTGGTGCACCAGCTCCTCTTCCACACCGTGAACGAGCGGCGTCACCTGGCTGAACATGGTCCCGACGCAGCTCGACATGCTGCTCGAGGCGGCCGCCGCCCGGCAGCTGGATCGCCTCCCCGTCAAGGTGCTGACCGGGGGGAGCGCGCTGGCCGCCGGCCTGGCCTCCCGCGCCCGCGCCCTGGGCGTCCGCTACAGCCTGATCTACGGCGGCTCCGACCAGCTGGCCACCGCCATCTCCGTCGTCCCCGAGGAAGTCGACCCCGCCAGCGACGCCGGGGCGGAGATCCTGCGCACCGGCACGCGCCCGCTCCCCATGGTGGAGGTGGAGATCCGCGACGCCGCCGGCCGCCCGGTCCCCCACGACGGCCGGAGCATCGGCGAGGTGCACGTGCGGAGCCCCTGGCTTCCTCCCGAGGGCTATCACGGGGATGCGGAGGCGAGCGACGCCGCCTACCGGGACGGCTGGTTCCGCAGCGGCGACCTGGCGGTCCGCCTGCCCAACGGCCTCGTCTACGTGGTCGACCGCGAGAAGGACGCGATCAAGAGCGGCGGCGAGTGGATCCCGAGCGCGGTGCTGGAGGCGGTGATCTCCCGCCATCCCAAGGTCGCCTCCGTCGCCGTCCTCGCCCAGCCCGACCCGCGCTGGGGCGAGCGCCCCGTCGCCGTCATCCAGCCCAAGGAAGCGCCACCGGCACCCTCAGCGCCCGGGGCGTCCGCAGCGCCCGGGGCGTCCTCAGCGCCCGGGGCGTCCGCAGCGCCCGCAGCGTTCGACGAAGGGGAGCTCCTCGACTTCCTCCGCGCCGCGGTCGAGGCGGGGGAGATCGCGCGCTTCTGGATCCCGGACCGCGTGGTCGTCGTCCCCGAGCTGCCCGTCACCAGCGCGGGCAAGATCCACAAGGCGGCGCTCCGGGCGCAGCTGGGCATCCCGGCGGGCGAGCCGGCGGCGGGCTGACCCTCCCGCGGTCGACGCCCCCCGCACGGGCGGCCCGGGGGACGCAGAGGACCGCGAAGACCGCGAAGAGCCGGGGGCCCGGCGGCCCCGGGCTCTTCGCTCTGGTCCATGGCCGCCCCTGCGTCTATGATTATTCCGACTGGTTTACTCCATATTGATCGGGAGGTGCCCGTGCGTGGCGGTTGCAGCAGGCGGGGGCGTTCCCGCGGGAGCGCAGGCCAAGGTGGAGATGGCGGCTTCGAGCCGGTGGCTGGGCGGCGCCAAGGCGCTGCACAGGGTGCGGAACCTCGGCCGCTTCCTGACCGACGAGCCTGCTCAGGCGGGCGGGGAGGACGCCGGGCCCAACCCCTTGGAGGCGGTGCTGGCGGCGCTCAACGGCTGCCTGACGGTGATGGTGACCAGGATCGCCCGCGAGCTGGGCCTCACGGTCGACAACCTCGAGATCGAGAGCCGCGGCGACCTCGACCCGCGCGGCATGATGGGCGCCGCCGGCGTGCGCCGCCACTTCGAGCACGTCGAAGCCCGCGTGCGCATCGGGACTCCGGCCCCCGACGAGCAGCTCGAAGAGCTGCGCCGGCGCGTGGAGGACCGCTGCCCGGTCTCGAGCCTCCTGCGAGCTGCGGGCGTCGACCTGAAGGTCACCTGGACCCGGGCCTGATCGTCCTTCCTCGAGCGACCCCCTGCGGGACGGAGCTCCTCCGGTCGGCAAGGCCGGAGGACTCTCTTCTTCATCCACGGAGGCGCGGGCAGACGGGCCCGGGCCCCGCCGGGACGGACCGGCGGACGCCGGTGCGCCGCATCCTGTCGGGGTCCCGTCGCGGTCTCGCAGCCGCGTCTTCCGGCTGGTCGCCTTTCACGGGCCGCAACTTGGCCAAGCCAAGGGAAAGGCGTCTTATCTGTAAAGACATCTTGGTTGCCGATCCCCTTGCACCGCGCACCCATCCGCACGGAATCCCCAGGAAGTCATGCTCTTTCGACCCAGGCACCGGTCCGCATCACCGGAATCCGTGCACGCATCGCAGCAACCCCGCAGCCACCCCTGCCGCCCCTTCCACACCGCGCAATGCCGTGCCGTGCGTGCGCGGCCACTGCCGATCGGGATCGTGACGGTCGCGAGCGGGTGCGGTCGCGAGCTCCTCAGGGGCCGGCCGAGCCCCTGCGCTCCGCGACAAGCTTCCAGCTGGCTCCGCCGTCGACGGTCGCAAAGAGCTTCTCGACCTCGGGCGAGTCGCCGCCCCCGGTGTTGTAGGTCGTGACCAGAAACCCGGCCCTGGCGTTCTCGAAGAAGAGCGAGACGGGCACGTCGTAGTTCGCGCCGGTGTCGAGCGCCTGTTCCGTCCACGTGGAGCCGCCGTCGGAGGTGCGGGCCAGCAGCTTCCGGTAGTCGAGCACGCCCTGGGAGTCGGCGGTCTGCACCGAGAAAGCGACCCAGGCGTGGTCGGCGTCCGCGAACCAGGCGACCGGGCTGGGCGGGTAGAGCACGACGGCGGTCGAACGGAGCGACTTCGGCGTGACGTCGTGCCAGGAACCCTGCTCCAGCCGCCAGACGTGCACCCCCCTGCCGTCGCGCTCGAGCGCCCAGGCGGTTCCACCCGCCGTGACGCGGACGTCGGTGCCCGGCGCGAAGCGGCCCAGGCCGGGACCTGCGGCGGCGCCCGGCGCCGATCGCCCCTGCGGCGCGGGGACGCTGGGCGGCGCCGCGGGCGAACCCCCTGTCAGGCTGCACCCTGCCAGCAGGAGTCCCGGCCCGAGCATCACCGTGCCCACGAGGACGAGGAGGAAGCGGTGGAAACGAGCCATCCTTCGGGCCTCCTTGTTCTCCCTCACGGACAGGATCGCGTTTGCCTGTACCTCCACAGGGCAGGACGCTGCCTGTCGCGCCGCGGTTCCATCCGCGCGAGAAAGCGTCGCCGGCAGCGACGGACGCCGGTCGTCTCCTCGCCTCCCTCCTTCCCTCAGCGCGGCCCCGTACCCGCGGCCGTCTCCCCCGCCGGCCAGACGTCGCTCCGCAGCAGGCGGACGGCCCATACGCCCACCAGCACGGCCACGGCGAAAACCGCCGCCTCGGTGACCGGCAGGCTCCGCGTCCAGAGGGGCAGAACCCCGGCCAGTGCGTCCGCGCCGGTGTGGATCCCGAAGGCGGCCAGCCAAAGGGCGAAAGAGCGGCGCAGCACCGCCACCCCGACCACCACGCTCATCGCCACCTGCAGCGTCAGGGCCGAGACC
>JASBVM010000034.1 GCA_029961055.1 Bacillota bacterium | reverse complement strand
GCATGGGGATGCGCGAGGGAAGGTGCGGGTAGACGTAGAGCCCGAGGGCTAGGGTACCCAGCAACACGGCAAGGGCCGGCCCGAACCAGGCCCAGGGGATCTCGCGCGCTCCCCGCGGCCGCGTCTCGGCGACGGCCACCCGGGGCGTCTCCGCCATCCACCCTTCCTGCGCCTTGATCGCGCCCAGCCGGCGGTGGGCCGCGACGTAGACCAGCGTCGCCAGGACGACGAAGGCGAGGTCGGCGCCCGCGGCCACCAGCGCCCGCCCGTCCGCACCGCCCCACCCGCTCAGGAGGACCGCCAACCAACCGGCGGCGACCAAGGCGGCGGCGACCGCGACGCCCCGCCGGTAGCGCCGCCGGATCGCCGTGACGACCGGCGCACCCGCGCGTTCCGGCGGGATGCGGACGCCGAAGGCCAGCGTCCGCGACTGCAGCTCCGGCATCACGAGGAACAGGGCCACCACGCTCAGCCAGAGGATCCCCTGGAACAGCTGGAAGAGGAGGTCGGGCTTCATCCGTCCATCAGCTCCCCGAGACGTGTGAGGATCTGCGTGCGGGGGAAGCCTCGCGCCCGGGCCTCGTCCAGCAGCTGGCGCGCCTGCCGCTCCCACTCGGCGGGCAGCTCCGGCGGCTCTTCGGTCGCCGCCGGGTGGCGGACCACGGCGCCGCTGCGGCCGAGGACGCGAAGGAAGCCTTCCTGGCGCAACTGGTCGTAAGCCCGGTGGACGGTGTGGACGTTGACGCCCAGGTCGGCGGCCAGCTGGCGGATCGAGGGCAGGCGCTCGCCGTCCGCCAGCTCCCCGCGCGCCATGGCGGCCACCACCTGGTTGCGGATCTGGAGATAGATCGGCTCGGGGCTTTCGAAGTCGACCTTGAGCAGCAGCAGTCGCGCTCACCTTCCTGACGGGCTTGTTATAGCACAGGTAGAGCACCGGCATCGAGCATGTCTCTCGGGCATGGGTGCCCGAACTGATGGCATGATGGCGAAACGGCCAGCATGATGGCAAACCGTGCCTTCCCTATCCCGGACCCCTGCACGGCCGCGCCTTGACCGCACGTGCCCGCCCGCCACCTCCACAGCTCGACCAGCGCTTCGCCCCGCGTCATCCACTCGGACCCCCGCGACAGGGACACGGCCCCGGTCGTTCCCGGCCCGGCGGCTCTCCCCGCGTCCGACCCCGTCCCGGCTTCTGCCGGCATCCCCGCCTCCCCGGCGGCCCGCGCCAGCATCGCCCGCCACTCGGCGCGCGTCACGACCTCCCGCGACGAGGCCGGCCACCAGGGGCCCTCGGGCTGCCAGAAGACCACCGGCGTCAGGCGCCAGATCTCGAGCCCGAGCGCCTCCGCCCGGGCACGCGACCACCAGGGCGCCGGCTGCGGGTGCGCGTCGCCGCCGAGCGCGCGGACGAGCCAGGCCGCGGCGTGGCCGAGCTCCAGCGTCGCCTCGGGCGCGGCGTGCGTCGGGTCGACGCCGCGGAGGATCCCTTCCTGCCAGAGGAAGCCGACCGCCTCGGCAAGCTCCCCGCCCGCCGGCACGTCGACGAAGGGCGGCGGGCCCCCGCGCCGCGCGCGCTCGCCCAGCGGCGTCGCCCAGTCCGCCAGCGTCAGGAAGCGGCCCGGCCAGCACCCCCCTGCCTCCCCCGGGCGCGGCGGCGCGAGCGGAGCCGGCGCGGGCGGGTGGGAGGGCGAGGGTCCGGCTGCGGCCACGGTCACGCGGAGCACGAGCTCCGCCTCGAGCAGGTTGCCGGCGCCGTCCGTCGCCCAGAGCGCCGCGCGCACCTCGCGCGGCGCCGCTCCCTCCCCGGCGGCGGGCGTACCGCCCGGGGGCAGGGCGAGTGCCAGGCGGAAGGCGGCCGACTGCGGCCCGGCCGCGTCCGGGGAGCCGGGCGGCGGCGAGGAGGCGAGGAGCGTCTCCGAACCTGTTGCGCCGGTCGCGCCGGTCGCGCCGGTCGCGCCGGTTGCTCCGGTCGCTTCCTCGAGGCGGGTGAGGGTGAAGCCCGTCCAGGCGTCGGAGACGAGCCCGGCCAGCTCCAGCGGCGCGCCCGGTGCGACGGTCCAGTCCGCCTCGTAGCGGAGGCGGCGGTAGGCGGCGGCCCCGTCGCCGGCAGGAAGCTCCTCCACCACGACGGGCTCGGCGCCCTGGAGCGGCGCGCCGGACCAGGCCAGGGCGGGCGGCGTGCCGTCCACCACCCAGCGCCGGGTGGCCGCGGTGGCGTGGGAGGGGTCGGCGGCGTCCCAGGCGCGGAGCGTGCCGGTCCAGACGCCTTCCTCGAGCGGGCCGGTCGAGCCGCTCATGCGGAAGTCGGTGAGCGTGGCCAGCTGCGCCAGGTCGGGGACGACGGTGCGGCCGGCGGCGCCGCCGGCGGCGAGGGCCGGCTCGAGCTCGAGCACCGCCCCCGCCAGGTTGGGATCGGTGAGGACGCCGCCAAGGGGCAGGTCGGGGCCGGGCAGGAGCGCTTCCTCGGGCGGGTCGGTCCACAGGATCGCCGGCGCGCTCGCGTCCACCCAGACCGTCGCCTCGGCGTGGCCGCCGGCCGGCGCCCCGTCCACCTCGAGGAGGTCGACCGCGATCCGGAGGAAGCCCTCCCCGGCCACGCTCGTCCGGAGCGACGTCCCCTCCACCCGCTCCACCTGCGCCGGACCGCTCGGCTGGCCGTCGGGCGCCAGCGCCTGGCCGCTGAGCGTGACCTGGGCCACGACCGCGGCCGGTTCGCTCCCGTAGACGGCGTCGCGCACGGTCCAGACGACGGCCAGGTCCCGCGTGCCGAGGACGAGGCCGTCGGCCGGCTGGACGAG
>JASBVM010000033.1 GCA_029961055.1 Bacillota bacterium | reverse complement strand
TCCTCCCTTGGACCGCGCAGGCAGCGCGGATCCCCGGAAACAGGCAAGGCAGAGGCCCATCGAGCAGGGGAGCGCCAGTGGGCGCATACGTCACCGCGCCCCCGTTCGCCCTTCCGAGGCAGGGTCGGCCCAGCGAGAGCCCATGCGGCCCTCGCGCGAACCCTGTCGAGCTTCGCCGCTCCGTGGTTCTGCCGGAACTGCGAATCTTTTTCCTGCAACGGCCCCGGCAGGACTTCGGCGAAATTAAGCGGCGGAACAACCGACCTGCCGGAGCGGCCTGGGAACGGCCCGAGGCCCGTCCCTCCCGCGCCTGAAGCGGGATCCGAGGCGTCCCGCCAGGGACGTGCGAAACGATATTCATTGTCAAAATAAGTTGATCCTCACGTGGAAACGTGGTAATGATCACGGGCAACGACTCATAAGCTTCGGTTGGATGGAACAAAGGTCGGACTGAACGGGGGATCCTCTTGCATCTTTCCGAAGACGGAATCTCGAGGAAACCGGGCTCACGGGCCTCCATGCCGGGCGACGGGGCGGCTTCCGCCGAGGAGACCGGGCTCGACAGCTCCGAAGCCGCACGGCGGTTGCGCCAGTTCGGCCCGAACGAGGTCGCCCACGACCGGAGGCGAAGCGGCTGGCGCCGGCTTGTCGAGGCGCTCAAGGAGCCCATGTTCTTTCTCCTACTGCTGACGGCCTCTGTCTACTTCATCCTGGGTGACACCCGGGAGGGCCTGACCATGCTCCTGTTTGTGGTCGCGGTCGTCGCGATCACCGTCGCCCAGGAATGGCGCACGGAGCGGGCCCTGGACGCACTGCGGGACCTGGCGGCACCCAGGGCTCACGTCCTTCGCGACGGAGCCTGGACCTGGATCCCCGCTCGCGACGTGGTGCCCGGCGACTTCATCGCCGTCGTGGAAGGCGAGCGGGTACCGGCGGACATCCGTCTCCGCGTCGCGACGGACCTGCGGACGGACGAATCCATGCTGACGGGCGAGTCGGAACCCGTCTGGAAGTCCGCCGGCGACGCCTGTTACGGCGGCACCTCGGTGCTTCAGGGGCAAGGCTGGGGCGTCGTCACAGCTACGGGCGCTCAGAGCCAGCTCGGCCAGATCGGCCAGCTCCTCGCATCGGTGGAGGAACACCCGACCCCATTGCAGAGCCAGATCCGCGCGCTCGTACGGCAGTTCTTCCTGGTTGGTGCCGCGCTCTCGGTGACGGTCGGCGGCCTCGTGGCCTGGGAGGCCTTCCGCTCAGGGTCGGGCAAGCCATGGACCGAGGCGGTGCTTGCGGGGATCTCCCTGGCCATGGCCATGATCCCCGAGGAGTTCCCCGTCGTCCTGACGGTCTTCCTCTCTCTGGGGGCGTGGCGGCTCTCCCGCCAGGACGCTCTCGTCCGCAGGCTGCCCTCGGTGGAGACGCTGGGTTCGATCCGTGTTCTCTGCGTGGACAAGACGGGCACCCTGACCGAGAACCGCATGACGGTCCGTGACGCCGTCGCGTGGGATCCCGAGCGGCCCGGGCAGGCGGCGGAGGAAGGGTCCCCGGCCGGTCCGGAGGCCTGGGCCGAGCTCGTCCGGGCGGCGGTGCTGGCCTGCGAGGAGGAACCGTACGACCCCATGGACCTCGCCATCGAGCGCTGGAGCGCGGCCGAGGGCGCTCCAGCCGGAGAGGTGCGGGCGGGCCGCCGGCTGGTGCACGAATACCCGTTTCGCCCCGAAGACAAGTGGATGGGCCACGTCTGGCAGGGACGGAACGGCGAGTTCGAGCTGGCGGTCAAGGGTGCCCCCGAGACGGTTCTGCCGCTCTGTGAACTGAGCGAACGCGAGCGAGCCGCCGCGGAAGGGGTCGTCCACCGACTCGCCTCGCGAGGACTCCGGGTCTTGGCGGTGGGGAAGGGCTCACCGCACGATCCCGGTCTCCGGCCTCCCTTCCCGGAGCGGCTCGCAGACCACAGGCTCCGCCTGGTGGGCCTGCTCGGCCTGGCGGATCCCCCTCGCGAAGGGGTGCGCGAGGCCGTGGCACTTTGCCGGGAGGCAGGCGTGGACGTCGTCATGATCACGGGCGACCACCCGGCCACGGCCGAGGCGATCGCCCGCGAGGTCGGGATCGACGGCAACGGCGGTATCGTGACGGGCGAGCAGTTGGATCAGCTGAGCGACACGGAACTGGACGAGCTCGTCGCGTCCCCGCGCGCCGGCGCCGCGCGTGTCTTCGCCCGCGCGGTGCCCGCGCACAAACTGCGACTGGTGCGGGCTTGGCGTCGCCGCGGCCGGGTCGTTGCGATGACGGGTGACGGGGTCAACGACGCCCCCGCGCTGAAGGAAGCCGACATCGGCATCGCCATGGGAAAGCGAGGAACCGATGTCGCGCGGGACGCAGCAGACATGGTCCTCCTGGACGACAACTTCGTCACCATCGCGAAGGCGCTTCGCCAGGGCCGTCGCATCTATGACAACATCCGGAAGGCGGTCGCCTACATCCTCACCATCCATCTCCCCATCGCCGGACTCGCGCTCCTCGCCCCGCTCCTGGGGTTGCCGCTCTTCCTGTGGCCGATTCACATCGCCCTGCTGGAGCTGGTCCTGGACCCGACCTGTTCGGTCGTCTTCGAAGCGACGCCGGAGGAGCCCGACCTGATGCGGAGGCCGCCTCGCTCCCCCGAAGCCTCCCTGGTGGACAGGGGCCTGCTGGCTCAGGCCCTGGCCTTGGGTGCGACGCTGCTCGGCGCCACGCTCATGCTCTACCAGGCGGCGCTGAGCCGAGGCCTTCCGGAGCCGGCGGCCCGCTCCCTGGGCCTGGTCACGCTTCTTCTGGGCAATGTGCTCCTGGTGCTGAGCATGAGCTCGGAGAGCGAGTCGCTCTGGTCCAGCTGGCGGCGGGCGATCAACGGAAACCCGGCTGCGTCGCGGAGTCGTTGGGCGCTTGCGGCGGGCACGCTGCTGATCCTCCTGACCATTCTCTACATACCGGGGTTCCGCTCCGCCATGGGCACCGCACCCATCAGCGCGGGAGCGTTCCTGTTGGCCTCGGCGGTTGCCGCCCTGGCTACGCTTTGGTGGGAAGGAGTGAAAGGACTCCGGCGCAGGCGGCGCTGAGGCTCCGGGCCGGGTACGGGCGCCCTGGCGAACGGCCCGGATACCTTTCACGTCCCGGCGTGCAGCGGGTTCTGGCGCGCCACGCCGAGTTCGTGGAGGAGCTCCCGGGCCACCTCTACGTCGTGGAAGGGCACGGCGCCGTCGGCGCCGACAAGCGTCCGCTCGTGCCCCTTGCCGGCGATCAGGACCAGGTCGCCCGGCCGGGCCTCCTCCAAGGCGCGCCGGATCGCCTGGCGCCGGTCGAGGACGATCTCGTAGGGTGGATGCCCGGGTACGCTCAGGAAGCCCTTCTCCACCTCCCGAGCGATGGCCGCCGGCTCCTCGTGGTGGGGGTTGTCCGAGGTGATGACCGCGTAGTCGGCTCGCTCGGCGACCGCCCGCCCCATCAGCGGGCGCTTGCCCGGGTCCTTGCCGCCTTCGGCCCCGAAGACGATGATCCGCCGCCCGCCAGGCGCGGGCTCCAGCTCGAGCACCGCCTCCAGCGCCGCGGGGTTGTGCGCGAAGTCGACGAGAACTTCAAACGGCTGGCCCAGATCGACTCGTTCGACCCGCCCCTCGAGCGGGCGCGCCTCGGCGAGCGCCCGGGCGATGGCCCGCGGCGGGAAGCCGGCCAGAAGGGCGGCGCCCGCCGCCGC
>JASBVM010000032.1 GCA_029961055.1 Bacillota bacterium | reverse complement strand
CGTACAGGAACGGCGGCAGGTGGCTGCTGCTCATGGAGGAGCGCTCGGGACGAGGGGTCCACCTGGTGGGCGCGCATCCCGCGGCTCTCGGCGGGGTGGAGGGGGCGCTGGCGGTCAGTCGGCCGGGTGTCCGCTCGTTCGCCTGGGGCGGCCGGTTCGTCGTGAACTGGCAGGGGCTGACCGACGCCGAGGCCGGCCAGGTCGTGGGCAGCCTGAGGTGAGGTGGGCGGCGCGGCCGGTCGTTCCGGAGCGGAAGGCGCCGGCGACGCCCGGCGGGCTTCGGCGGCATCGCCGCCGCCGGCCGGAGGAAGATCGAGGCCGGTGGCCCCCTCTGAGAACCGGGGGATGGTCGCGATGATCTGCCCTTACTGTGGCGCGAGGAACGAGCGGACGGCCGGCCGTTGCCGCCGCTGCGGTCTGGAGCTGGACCCGTACTGGAGCGTGGACCCCGCCCGCCTTCCCGCCAACGTCGGCCGGCTTCTGCGCCGGAGGGCCCGCGCGGGCGGCGCCGCGGGCCTGGCGATACGGTTGTTGGCGCTGCTGATGGTGGCGGGCGTGCTCCTCTACGTTCTCCACGATGCGGCCTTCTTGATCCGGAGCATTCTGCACGGGTGACCGTGCGGATCTGCTCGGCGGGTCGCCGGCCGGAGGAGGCCGGCGGTCGGCTCGCGGCGCTCCTGCCCCTTGGGAGCAGGGCGGGAGTTTGGAGCGTCCTGATATCAGGGGTGGCAGGAACCAGTGGAGCCCGAGGAGGGGACCGTTCGCCGGGCCCAGGGCGGCGATCCCGAGGCGTTCGGGGTCCTGGTGCGCGAGCACGAGGCGAGGCTCTTCCGGCTGGCCCGCCAGGCGCTCCAGAGCGACGAGGAGGCCGCGGACGCGGTCCAGAGCGCCTTCCTCAAGGCCTGGCAGCGGCTCGCGCTCCTGCGGGACCCGGCTGCCTTCCCGCACTGGCTGACCCGGATCCTCGTCAACGAGACCCGAACGGTGCTCCGCCGTCGTCACCCGGAGTGGCTGTCCCTTGACACGCTGCCCGAGCTGCCGGCTCCGGAGAACCTTTCCGACGGGGAGCTGCGGCTCTGGATCCGCGAGCTGCCCGGGCCCCAGCGGCTGGCCCTCATCCTGCGCTACGTGTACGGTTACGGACCGGACGAGATCGGCGCCATGCTGGGGACGCCCTCGGGCACGATCAGGTCCCGGCTCCACCGGGCGGTGCGAGCTTTGCGCAGGCGGCTTGGAGCGGAGACGGGGAGGTGAACCGCGGATGGAAGCGAAACTGCAGCGCCTTCTCCAGGAGGAGCTGGAGAACACCCAGGTGCCTTCCTGGCTTCACCTGCGCCTGCTGCGGGGATTGCGCCTCGGCCGTCGCGCCCCGGCTCCACGCTGGTCGCACGCGGCTCTGGTCGCGGGCGTGCTCCTGACCGTCATCGCGATCGCCTGGCTCGCGCCGGCGGTCCGGCAGCTGCGCGGGACGGCCCCGGCCGAGAGGCGAACGGCCACGACTGGCACGGCGATGGCCGGGTTGCCGGCTCCCCTGCAGACCCTCCGCATGACGTCGAGCAGCGCAGGCTGGGGGCTGGCCTGGTTTTCCCCGGCGGATTCGGCCGCGACCTACCCGCAGCCGTTCTACGTGCTCAAGACCTCGGACGGCGGGAAGCACTGGCTGGACGTCAGCCCGAAGGGCGCGCAGGTGAGCGAGGGGAGCGCCGCAGGGGGATATTTCCTCAACGACAAGGCCGCATGGGTGGCCGTCTCCCAGCCGCCCGGCGCGCCGCAGGCCCTGGTCGTCTGGTCGACGCGGACCGGGGGTCGCACCTGGTCCAAGTCGCTTGTGAACGCTCCGCCCTTTTCGGTCGAAGGGATCCAAGTCGCCTTCTCGGGAGACCGGAACGGCTGGATCCTGGCGACAAGCGGCCCTGCGGCCGGACTGCAGAGAAAGGCGCTCTACCGCACGTCCGACGGGGGCCGCTCCTGGGTCCGCGTGGCTCTTTCGGGGCTAGCGCCGGGGCTCTTGCCCGAGGAAGGTTACGCGACCGGCTTCGCCTTCCTGGATGCTCAGCGAGGATGGCTCGGCATGGCGTACCGCGGCTCGGTGCCGGTCCCGCTCTACCGGACCACGGACGGCGGGCGAACGTGGCAGCTCCAGGCGTTGCCACGGCCGGCCGCCGGGCCACCGGGCTACGGTGACGTCTACCCGCCCCGCTTCTTCGCGGGATCGCAGGGCAGCTTGCCCGTCCTGCTTTCGTCGAACGCGGGCCGGCAGTTTGCCCTCTATGGAACGGACGACGGAGGAGACACCTGGCGCCTCCGGGGGACCACGCCCGTGGTGGAGGCCGATCCCTTGGCGGTTGCCTTGGCGAGCGCCGACGATGTCTTCATCGCCGACCGGGGCCGGCTTCTCGAGTCGCACGACGGCGGGCGCAGCTGGTCGCGCCGGCCCTACCCCCGCGCTCTCGGTGCGCTGCTGGACAAGGGCTACGCCATCCAAGCCTTCCAGTTCTCCACGGCGGCCGACGGGTGGCTGCTCCTGGCCGGGCCGGGGGCCGGCAGCGGCGCGATCCGCGAGCTGCTACGCACGACGGATGGGGGCCGCTCCTGGTCGGTCGAGGGCACTTATCGGGTCACGCCGTGAAGGCCGGGCGCC